>CAXGBK010000021.1:0-8325 GCA_964008345.1 uncultured Coxiella sp. | reverse complement strand
TCTGTCGCGAAGGCACTGAAAGAGATAGCAGGTCACTGGACATTATACAAGATACGTTATCCGTCTACACCAAAACCAAGTATGAAGCATTAAAGCTAAACAAATCTGCAATAAGAACAAAAGCACTAGCGCTACTGGATGGTAAAACAGCTAAACTATCAAGTAACGACTTTAAACGAGGTAGCGTTTATCAATTAGACAGTCTGGAAATGTGCTCAGATGAGCAACTCCTGCAACTATCTATAACAGACAGTAAAGCAGAAGCGGAGCTTGAGTTGCTACACAAACAGTCACAGAAACTCCAAGAGCAGTACGAAAAAGCCGTTCAGAAAAAAGAAGAAATGCTGCATAGAGGCGATGATATGGCTCCGGGCGTGATCAAAACGGTCAAGGTCTTCTTAGCTACGAAAAGAAAGTTACAGCCGGGCGATAAAATGGCTGGAAGACACGGTAATAAAGGTGTTGTATCCATCATTGTACCAGAAGAAGATATGCCTTACATGGCAGACGGGACTCCGGTTGATATAATCCTTAATCCACTCGGTGTGCCATCTCGAATGAACGTTGGCCAAATTCTAGAAACGCACTTAGGTATGGCGTCAAAAAAATTGGGCGAAAAAATAAACAGCTTTGTTGAGCAGAACAAGCCAGAAGAAGCAGATGCGTTTATTCAGCAAATTCACAAAATAGGCTGCTCGGAAAGTCACGTTGGTATAGAGACAACGAAAGATATCCGTGATAGTTATCAAAAGGGTGTTCCATTTGCCACTCCAGTATTTGATGGTGCAAGTGAAAGCAAAATAAAGAGCTTGATGGAACTAGCCGGGGTATGCCCAACTGGACAAGTAGAGCTGATCAACGGCCGCACGGGAGAACCATTTGAAAGAAAGGTTACAGTAGGTTACAAGTACATCCTTAAATTACATCATCTAGTCGACGAAAAGATGCACGCACGTTCAACGGGCGCATACAGCTTAGTAACACAGCAGCCTTTAGGTGGTAAGGCGCAGTTTGGTGGACAAAGATTTGGAGAAATGGAAGTATGGGCCCTACAAGCTTACGGTGCTGCATACACATTACAAGAAATGTTGACGGTGAAATCAGATGACGTAGCAGGTAGAACCAAGATGTATAAAAACATTGTCAACAACAACCCAACGATGGAGGCATCAACACCAGAAGTCTTCAACGTGATGGTAAAGGAGGTTCGTTCACTAGGTCTGGATATTCAATTTGCACACGAGGATTTGAAAAAAGATGTTGACATTTTCCATATGGATGCATCAGAGCAAGACTCTAGTCAAGGCCAGGGTATCAGCATACAAATATTGTCGCCAGAGAAAATACGAGCTATGTCCTATGGAGAGGTAAAAAAACCTGAAACCATCAATTATCGCACTTTCAAACCAGAGAGAGAAGGATTATTCTGCGCTAAGATTTTCGGACCGATTAAAGATTACGAATGCTTGTGTGGTAAGTATAAGCGTATGAAGCATCGTGGTGTGGTATGTGAGAAATGTGGCGTAGAGGTAACGCAAACGAAAGTACGTCGTGAGCGCATGGGTCACGTGCAATTAGCATGCCCTGTAGCGCATATCTGGTTCTTGAAATCATTGCCATCAAGAATCGGCTTATTACTCGACATGAACCTCAAAGACATTGAGCGGGTACTCTATTTTGAATCCTACATGGTCACAGACCCTGGTATGACTGACTTAGCTTACAAACAGCTACTCAATGAAGAAGCATACATGGAAGCTGTTGAACAGTATGGTGATGACTTTGAAGCGATGATGGGAGCTGAAGCTATTCAAAAAATACTAATCAGCATCAATGTTGCAGAAGAAATCCGGACTATTAAGGACGATATCGACACAACAACATCTGAGACTAGGTTGAAGCGATTGATGAAACGTCTTCGTATCTTCGAAGCCCTAGAACGATCTAAGAACAAGCCTGAATGGATGATCCTAACTGTTTTACCTGTTCTTCCACCAGATTTAAGACCACTAGTACCATTAGACGGTGGACGATTTGCAACATCTGATTTAAATGATTTATACCGTCGTGTTATCAATCGTAATAACCGATTGCGAAGACTTCTGGAGATGTCAGCACCGGAAATCATTGTCAGAAATGAAAAACGTATGTTACAGGAAGCTGTAGATGCGTTATTTGACAACGGAAGACGCGGCAGAGCCATCACTGGAACAAACAAACGTGCACTTAAATCACTAGCAGATATGATTAAAGGTAAGGGAGGCCGATTCCGTGCCAACCTACTAGGTAAACGAGTCGACTACTCTGGGCGTTCTGTTATTGTCGTCGGACCTACGTTAAAACTGCATCAGTGTGGTCTACCTAAGAAAATGGCGCTTGAGCTATTTAAACCGTTTATTTTCGCTAGATTGCAAGAGCTTGAAGCTTGTACAACCATTAAGTCGGCTAAGCAAATGGTTGAAAATTGTGAGCCGGTTGTTTGGGATGCTCTAGAAGAAGTGATTCGTGAGCACCCTGTACTGCTTAACCGTGCACCAACCTTGCACAGACTAGGAATTCAAGCATTTGAGCCAGTACTGATTGAAGGGAAGGCCATCCAGCTACACCCGCTGGTGTGTAAGGCGTATAACGCAGACTTTGACGGTGATACCATGTCTGTACACGTTCCACTAAGTATTGAGGCGCAACTAGAAGCGCGTTGCTTGATGATGTCTACCAACAACATTCTTTCGCCTGCAAGTGGCAACCCTATTATCGTTCCGGATAAGGACGTGGTACTAGGTCTATATTACCTGACAAAAGAGCAGGTCGCAGTAGAGGGCGAGGGAATGGTGTTTTCATCAGTAGCTGAGTGTGCTCGAGCTTACCAGCTAAATAAGGTAAGCCTCCACGCCCGTATTAAAATCTACCTGAACCCAAATGATTCGCAGTCAGAAAGCAATAAAGAGCTGATTAATACCACCGTTGGAAGGGTGCTATTCTGGGAAATTATCCCATCCGGTCTTCCTTTTGAACTGATCAATAAAGTGATGAAGAGCACAGATGTTAGTAACCTAATCAATGCTTGCGTTTACAAGTTAGGACCTAAGCAAACAGTGGTGTTCGCAGATAAGTTTATGTACCTTGGCTTTAGATTTGCTACCATATCAGGTATATCCATTGGTATAGATGACTTGATGATTACAGAGAAAAAACACGCCATTATCAAGCAAAGCGACTTGTTGGTTCGGGAAATTGAAGAGCAATTTTCAACAGGTCTACTGACAAGTGGTGAGCGTTACAACAAGATATTGGATATCTGGACGCATGCGACCCTGCAGGTGCAAAATGCTATGATGGCAGATATATCTATCGAGAAAGTGCTTGATAAAGAAGGAAAAGAAGTTAAACAAGACTCCTTTAACTCCATTTTTGTTATGGCAGATTCCGGTGCTAGAGGATCAATCAGTCAGATGAGACAGCTTGTTGGTATGAGGGGATTGATGTCACGACCAGACGGTGGAATTATTGAAACGCCAGTGACCTCGAACTTCAAGGAAGGTCTGAACGTCATGCAATACTTTATTTCGACCCACGGGGCACGAAAAGGTTTGGCAGATACGGCACTTAAGACTGCTAGCTCAGGTTACCTAACGCGAAGGTTGGTAGATGTTGCTCAGGATGTTGTAATCACGGCAGACGATTGTAAGACAGATAAAGGGATTGAGCTCTTACCGCACATACAAGGTGGTGATGTGGTTGAACCACTCAGGGAGAGAGCACTTGGCCGGGTACTATCAGAAGACATACTTCTAGATGATAAATTGATTTTATCGAGGAACACGCTAATTGGCGAAGATGAAATGGATTTAATAGAACACCACGGTATAGATAGAATGAAGGTACGATCGCCCATTCTTTGTGAGATGTCGTTTGGAATTTGTGCAAAATGCTACGGGCGTGATCTAGCCCGAGGTAACCAGGTAAATATGGGAGAAGCTGTAGGTGTTATCGCCGCACAATCTATTGGTGAGCCTGGGACACAGTTATCCATGCGTACGTTCCATATTGGGGGAGCCGCCTCACGGGCAACAGCAGAAAGTAGCGTAAAAGTGCGCTCAGAAGGAACCATACGCTTCCATAATATGAAAACCATTGAACATCATGAGACCAAAGAGCTTATTGCTATATCGCGTTCGGGTGCGATCGCACTACTGGATAAACAAGGTAGAGAGTGTGAGCGCTACAAAGTCCCATACGGTACAATCTTACTGACAAAAAACGATGACTCCGTTAAATCTGGGCAAACGGTTGCTGAGTGGGATCCGTACACACACCCTATTATTTCAGAAGTAACCGGTGTTGCTGACTTTGTTGATATGATCGAAGGGGTGACCGTGACAAGACAAACCGATGATCTAACTGGATTGTCTACCACGGTTGTATTACCTGATCAAGCAAAGGCAAAAAGTGCCAGACCTATGATTAGATTGTTAAATGAAAAAGGTAATAGTGTATACCACCCAGGAACTCAGGTTCCCGCGAATTACTTCCTATCATCAGGTGCAATCTTTAATCTTGAATCTGGGAGTAAAATTGGTGTAGGTGATATCATTGCTCGTATTCCAAAAGAAAGCTACAAAACATCGGATATTACAGGAGGACTTCCAAGAGTATCAGACATATTCGAGGCAAGAAGGCCAAAAGATGCGGCGATTCTCGCTGAAATATCGGGTGTTGTTAGTATGGGTAAGGAGACTAAAGACAAGAAGAGGCTGATTATCACGGCGCCTGATGGTATCGTGCATGAAGAGCTGATTCCCAAGTGGAGAAGTCTAACCGTATTTGAGGGTGAATCTGTTGAGAAAGGGGAAGTCATTGTGGACGGCCCTGAAGATGCGCATTCAATACTAAGATTAAAAGGACCTATTGCCCTTTCCAGGTATATTATCGATGAAGTACAAGATGTTTACAGACTGCAAGGTGTACGCATTAATGATAAGCATATTGAAATTATTATCCGACAAATGATGCGAAAAGTTCTTGTGAAGAGTCCAGGAAATTCACGTTTCTTAAAAGGAGAGTTAATAGAACGATATGCCTTTGAACAAGCCAATGAAAAAGTTAGCGTAGAGCTCGGTGAAATCAAAGCCACTGCGGATCCAGTATTACTAGGTATTACCAAAGCCTCGTTGTCTACTGAGTCATTTATATCAGCAGCATCATTCCAAGAAACCACACGTGTGTTGACAGAGTCATCCATTAATGGTTGCCACGATGAGTTGAAAGGCTTGAAAGAAAACGTACTGGTTGGGCGATTGATTCCAGCAGGAACAGGCCATAATTACGGAAAGCCCTCTAATCAGGACGATGATTTTGGTCTAGACGAAGCCTTTGCAGCGGAAGCAGGTGACAAAACGTAATAACATATAGGGATCATGATACTTTGTTTAGAGAAGCAAATAGCATGATCCCCATGCTTATATTAAGAACGCTTTTTTTGGTAAATTACCAAGAGAGAAACACAAGAAAACGTCTTTCGAGCAAATATTGAAGTTTCCAATTACTTGTATTACCTTATAGATTATCGACATGTATCTCGTCGTTTAGAGAACTATTTATAGTCTAGAGTGCAAGCGCTTATCCATACAGCAGAAAAGGGAGTAATGGTAAGGGAAATGAAAGTATCACCGGGAGAATACCGTAGTATTGAGAAGGCGTTAACCTACTGGAAAACACAAAACTTGATATCCGATCAACAAGAGGGGTTGCTTAAAAGTTCTATTAAGCCAAGCGGGTTTGACGGGAGTAGCTTTGCAACCTATATTTTTATAACGAGTATAGGATGCTTAGTAATCGCATTAATAGGACTTTTTAATCTAAAGTCCTTTATAAAAATATGGAAAGAAATCGATCAGCTGATACGAGTGGGTATTTTGGCTACGCTTGCATCAGTAGCCTATGCGATAGGGGTCTACTTTAAGAATGATAAGAAGTGCCATACATATGATTTTGAGATGGCTATGACTGTAGCACTATTTTTTAGTGTCGCCGCGCTGATTCAGCTTGGGCTGTATGTAAACATGGAAATCGAGCAATGGCAAAACCTACTATTATTGAGCAGTTGCCTTTCGGCAACTGCTGGTTATTTTATTCAGTCCAAGGTGTTATGGCTATATGGATTGTTGAGTCTCGGGAGTTGGCTCGGCAGCTTAACGTCTTACAGTCCAGGACAATACAGTATTTATATGAGTGTGCCCACAAGATTTATCTTACTAGGCATTACGATATCTAGTATAGCTATCATCTTGAAAGATCATAGCAAATCCATGCGCGCGCTTTTCACCCCCTCATTAGTAACTGGGCTATGCTATACATCCATTGCCCTCTTGATACTATCTTCGTATGGCAACACAGAGATGAATACATCTTTACCGCTTTCTGGAAGTGTATGGTCGCTGATATTCGGCGTATTTTGTCTTGCAGAGATTTATTTAGGGATACGATTAGACATCAATACGCTTAAAAACTTCGGGTTTATCTTTCTACTGATTTTGCTCTACACCAAATATTTTGAGTATGCATGGTGGTTTCCTTCGCCATTGTTTTTTGGGATACTGGCAATTAGTTTATGGATAATCGGCTACTATTCTGAAAAAATATTCGGTATTGCCGCTATCAAAGGCGTGAAACAGAGTCGTAAAAACGATTAGACATGGATGCTTGAATGCTAATAAAGTAATACACATCTACGAAGTATGTTGACATGAAAAGCAAACAGTAAGCTCTTGGAATGTTATACAATAGAAAAAAGAGCATGGATGAAAAAAATTCGATCCTCGCTCTTTACTAGAAAATACAGACACTAGCATTTGTTGTATTTACCACTTCTATATTTTTATACGCCAAACGCGCTATATCCAAACCCAAGACCAGGCTCGGGGAGCGCAGGTACAGTAGAAAAAGGGATTTGAGAAGGTGGAGGTGTTACGACATGTGCATCTTGCTCTTGTGCAGCCCTCGTTTTTGTAGGTTGACCACTCAAAGTTAGCAAAATTCTAGCGAGATCTTCAATACCCTCTTCTTGGCCCCCTTCTGATGTTTGGGTAAACGATGCTTCATTTTCAGCTGTGCTACTAGCAGTTGCAAAAAAACTATGACTACTGAAACCCACATGAGATGAGGAAGTAGTAGATCCACTTGCCGATGGACTGGGTTCAATGATAGATGGAACTTGATAATTATGTATTGGCGTTTTTTTAGCTTCGTTCGAACAGACTAAATTAGCCTGGCGCTCGTTCACAATGGCGAGTGCATCTTCGGCGGTTACTTCTTCCGCACTATCCGGAGACGCAAAAATAACACAGTTAGGATCAAGACTTTGCAATAACGATCTCATTATTTTGAATACTTTTAGGAAATCATCGATCTTGTTTACAACTTGCTTTTTACGTAGACCTGATTCTGCTGGCACACCAAATTCGCCAGCTTTAGAGAAATTGAAAATATAATTATATAAAAGCATGTACAGTTTCCTGCATTGATCACAAGTTATGGTTTCACGTAGGTCGTTACCAGCCTCATTATGCCCATTAATAAGTCTGAGTATTTTGTTTTTAATTCTATTACTCGCTTCTTGGTCTCTAACATGTACACTTTCTTCTAGAATTGTATCAAGATGTCTATCCAGTTCTGCTTTATCTTTTGTGGAATTACTGACGGGTGGTATGTAATAACTTATCGTATTACTTACTTCTAATGTCGGGGTAACCGTGGCTACATCAGCAGTTTGGCTACTAACAGAAGCAAAAAAGTTATGGCCAGCGTTGCCCGTATTAGATAAAGAACTAACAGAGCCACTTGCCGATGGACTGGGTACTACGATAGCTAGATTTTGAGGTTGCTTTATTTTAGTTTTCTTAGCAACGTTTGTTTTTTTGAAGTGAATTAACTTATCATGAAGTTCGCTGATAGTGTCGAGCGCTTGCTCAGCATTTACTCGGACCGCTTTATCTTGAGACTCGAAAATAATATAGTCAGGATCAATACTTTGCAATAACGATCTCATTCTAGTGAATACTTTTAGGAAATCATCGATCTTGTTTCCAAATTGCTTTTGGCTTAGACCTGCTTCTTTTTCCGGCTCACCAAATTCACCATCTTTAGAGAAATTGAAAATATACCTATACAAGAGCATGTATAGTTCTCTACATTGAGCATTCGTTATGGTGTCACATAGGTCACTCCCAGCATAACTATGCCACGTACTGAGATTGAGTAGTCTATTGTGCATTAGTGGACTTGCTTCGTGATCTGTAACCAGATCGCTATCTTTGAGGATTTTAC
>CAXGBK010000020.1:0-14565 GCA_964008345.1 uncultured Coxiella sp. | reverse complement strand
TAGGGTTAGAGGGTGCTAATAGTACTGAGATTGATTCAGATTGTGTAGATCCGGTGGTATGCTTGATTTCCGAGTTAAAGGGCCAGGTTAGCGGCGATATCGGTGGGACTATGCGTCTTGGTGCAATTGAAGACGTGTTGGTAGAAGGTACTTTTCTGCGTGAAATTTATGGTTCTGAACGGGTTTCTGAACGCCATAGGCATCGTTACGAGGTTAATCCGAAATATGTTGAGGCTTTTGAGAAAGCTGGATTGCGTGTGTGTTCCTATGGGTGTGATACCGGTTATGTTGATGCCGTTGAAATTGCCGATCACCCTTGGTTTATTGCGTGTCAGTGTCACCCGGAATTCACCTCTAAACCGCTACAGCCACACCCACTTTTTAGATCTTTTCTAAAAGCGGCAGAATCTCGGAGATTATCAAGATGAACCAGCACCATATAACATCCTATAATATCAGCAACACTTGTCCTTTCACTCTAATATCGGGTCCCTGTGTTGTAGAGAGTGAATCGTGTGTTTATGAAACCGCCGAACATTTGAAAAAAATATGTGCCGATCTTGGTGTGCCATTGATTTTCAAAGCTTCTATTGAAAAAGCCAACCGAACATCGAGTAAGAGTTTTACCGGTCTTGGGCGCCGTGAGGCCTTAAATATTCTTGCTAATGTTAGAAAAGATTTGGGTTTGCCTATTATCACAGATGTGCATGATGTAGGGATGGTGGAACTGGTTGCGCCCGAAGTGGATTTCTTGCAGATTCCTGCTTTTTTGTGTCGCCAGACAGCTTTGATTCAGGCTGCAGCAGCGACCAAACTGCCGGTTAATATTAAAAAAGGGCAGTTTCTATCACCGAATGATATGCGTTTTGTTCTCGAAAAAGCCTATGAGGTTGGGAATAATGATATTATGCTTTGTGAGAGAGGTAGCTGTTTTGGCTATAATAATTTAGTAGTAGATTATCGAGGTATGGCTATTATGAAATCATTTGGCGCACCAGTGGTTTTTGATGCAACGCACTCGGTTCAATTGCCTGGTGCTGGAGATGGTTGCTCACAAGGTGAGCGTATTTATGCCCCGATGTTAGCAAGTGCTAGTTTGACATTAGGTATAGCAGCGCTGTTTATGGAAACCCATCCTGACCCTTCAAAGGCCCTGAGCGATGGTCCTAATTCTATTCCTTTGCGTGAGATGCAAAAGCATCTGTCGAGTTTTTGCCAAATTGACAAGCTGATAAAACAATAACGGTTGTTATGATTATTAAAGATATCCAAGCCTTGGAACTATTAGATTCAAGAGGGATGCCTACAGTTGGCGCACGTTTGGTTTTAGAGGATGGGAGTGTGGGGCATGCTATTGTCCCATCGGGCGCTTCGACTGGATCCCTTGAGTCTGTTGAGTTAAGAGATGGTGATCAGACACGTTATTTTGGTCGAGGTGTCTGTAGCGCTGTTTCGTATGTGAACAGCGTTTTGCGTGATGCTTTGATAAACACTGATTATACGTCACAACGGTGTCTGGATAGCAAATTGTGTGAGCTGGATGCTACTAAGCAAAAATCTCGTTACGGTGCTAACGCTTTACTCGCTATATCGCAAGCCTTTTTTCGTGCTTGTGCGGTTAGTCAGCAACTGCAAGCTTATGCCTATTTTGATACAGGAAGTAGACAGCTACCAGTGCCATTTTTAAATATGATTAATGGGGGTGTTCATGCCGATAATAATATAGGTATTCAAGAGTTTATGGTTGTTCCACATGGGTTTGATACTTTTTCTGAAGCCATAAGGTCTGGATCAGAAATACACCATGTTTTAGGTGGCGTTTTGAAGCGTCATGGTGTTGTACCCGGACGTGGTGATGAAGGGGGATATGCTCCTGATTTGAAGAATAGTGAGACCGTGTTGGATCTGATGGGTAACGCGGTTAGAGATGCTGGTTATAACTTTGGCCAGGTAGCGTTTGCATTGGATTGCGCGAGCAGCTCATTTTATCACGATGGTTATTACTTTCCGAATGGTCGATCTGGAAAAGCTTACGATAGTGCTGGTTGGGTTGATTATTTGGCTGATTTGGTGGCATCTTACCCTATTGTTTCTCTAGAGGATGCCATGAGTGAGCTGGACTGGGAAGGCTGGTCTTTGCTGACCAGTCGTTTAGGGGGTAGCGTTCAGTTGGTGGGTGATGATTTATTTGTGACGAAGTTGGAGATATTGAAAAAAGGTGTGAATGCCGGTGTTGCCAATGCTATCTTGATCAAGCCTAATCAAGTAGGTACGGTCTCTGAAACGATAGAGACGATTCAATTTGCTAAGGAATCGGGATATCATAGTATGGTGTCGCATCGCTCTGGCGAGACAGAAGATACTTTTATTGCTGATCTTGCAGTGGGTATGGGTGTGGATCAGATAAAAGCTGGACCTCTTCGTCAGCAGGACCGTGTTTCAAAGTATAACAGATTGCTTTGGATAGAAAATATGTTTGGTGATGCAAGTTGCTATTCACCTGGCTCTCTGGCAAAGTATCTAATAGTTGACGATGAGACGACTATATGATGTTAGATCGCATAGGACTTGGTTTTTTTAGGGTAACGATTTGTTTGTTATTGTGTGCATTTCAGTATGTTTTGTGGTTTGGGGATTCAGGGGTTTTAAAGCTCAAGGGTTTATGGTCTAGAGTGCAAAGTGAAAAGATGGATGTAAAATATATACGTGAAAAAAATATGAAACTTCGTCGTAGTATTGACGCTATTAAATCAGGTTCCGAGCAAGCACAAAGTTTATCTCGTGAGCGAATGTATATGATTAGCGAAGGTGAGAAATTGTATATTTTTGAATGACGCTTAAGAGAGTATCTTTTTATGGATACTGTAGTAGCAAGTTTCGTCTTCTCTTTCTGAACTGATGATGTGTATCTCGGTTTCTTCAGGATCGGCTTTGTCTATATATACCACGCAATCTTGTGATTCGCATTCACAAACTTGTCCATTTTTTGTTTGGATATCGACGGTTACTCTGAATGGATACTCGCGATATATGGGGCTAGAGAATTGACCGTTTGCTAATGTTATAAAGGGTGGGAAGGTTTGATTATCAGTAAGAGATTGTATATTTACGTGCGTCCATATCTTATTATGGGTGCTTTTGTTAGTGGAAATTAAATTAGTAGAATATTGCGTCTGCGTTTGGATAGTAGCACCGCGCTCAGTTGCATAGCATGCGTTAGTTGCTTGCAGTAAAAATAAGATAGTAATGATCTGTTTAAAGTACATGAGTGCTCACTAAATTTTACATAACTAAAGTTATCATGTTTTTTTAGCTGGGTAAATTGTTTTCGTGATGTAGTTGTTTTTACAAATTCATGTGTTTTTTATAGGGTTTGCTATAATTATTTTGAATAAATAATAAGGATAATATCAATTATGGAAGACAATAAATATTTATATGGTCATCAGCGTTCTCTGATGTTGGTTGTTGCAAGGATGGTCTATGCTAAAAATCAAATTGGTGTGTCAAAATTTTGGCTTAAAGTAACGTATTTTTTTACTATAGTTCTGATTTTTTTATTATTATCATTTCTGGCCCTGTATTTATCCGGTGAGCCTATGATGGTCCCTCTTTTATTCCTGGGATTTTCGATGATGGCTTCTTGGATTAAGTATTTGCTGCTTTATGTTCATATTCAGTATCATAAAAAAGAGTTCAAACGTGCTGAACGTGCGCTGGATAGTTTGGTTCATCATGGTAAGCGGAGGAATGGAAGTACATCTCCTTTTAATAATGATTTTTAGCAGTTTGTAGCTGTGCTTAAACTATTGCTTGACTTTTTATACTTGGCAAACCACTATTTTCCCATTAATATACGAGACATATTACTTGGGGGTATCGCTATGGCGCAGAAGATATTGCACCGACAACTTATTATAATTGGCTCAGGACCTGCGGGTTACACAGCTGCAATTTATGCACAGAGAGCAAATATTCAAACTTGTATCGTAACAGGCCGTGAAGTAGGTGGGCAGTTAACAAAAACAACGGATGTTGAAAATTGGCCGGGTGATTTTGACGATTTGCAAGGACCTGCGTTGATGGAGAGAATGCGTAAGCATAATGAAAAAATTGGGACCGAAATCATTTATGACCATATTTTATCCGTAGATTTCTCTAAAAAACCTTTCCTTCTTTCGGGAGAAAATCAAGCTTACTCTGCGGATGCTGTGATTATTGCAACCGGGGCTTCAGCGCGCTACTTAGGTTTAGAGAGTGAGCAGGCGTATATGGGAAGAGGTGTTTCAGCGTGTGCAACATGTGATGGCTTTTTCTTTAGAAATGAGAAGGTTGCTGTTGTTGGTGGTGGTAATACTGCCGTAGAGGAGGCTTTGTATTTATCCAATATATGCTCGGAAGTTATTTTGGTTCATCGACGCGATGCTCTAAGAGCTGAGAAGGTTCTGCAGGATAGGCTCGCTAAGAAGATTGATCAAGGTAAAGTTAGGGTTCGTTGGTCTGCTACGGTGCATGAGATACTAGGCGATGAGCGAGGTGTTCATACCTTGCAGCTAAATGATTTGAAAACCAATGCACGTATTGAAGAGAAACTGTCTGGGGTTTTCATAGCGATTGGCCATGATCCTAACACGTCGATTTTTCGTGATCAATTAAAAATGGTCAATGGTTATATCACGGTTCGTGGCGGTTTTGATGGTTTAGCTACGCAAACATCGGTTCCAGGCGTGTTCGCTTGTGGTGATGTGATCGATCACGTTTATCGTCAAGCTGTGACGTCTTCTGGTACTGGATGTATGTCTGCTTTAGACGCTGAGTCATTCTTAGATAGCTAGCTTTTGCTGAAATTATTGTTACAAGGGCTTATCACGGGTTCCTTTTTTAAGTTGCTTGTGCTACATTTTTAATGTTAATTTAAGCTGCGTGTTAATGGCTCTTATATCTGGTAAAAATACGGACCCCAGGCCGGTGTTTCTTAATCTTTTTAAGATATATCTCCCAAGGACCGCTTTGGTGTCCATTTTGCACCGCATTAGTGGTGTGGGCCTGGTGTTGAGCTTACCTATTTTGGTCGTCATGCTGTATGAAGTGGCTTCGTATTCTGCACACGTGGGGTTGACCTCCCTTTATACTAGATCTATTGTATTGCACCTATGGGTTTTTCTTGTGATAACAGGGTCGGCTTTCCATTGGCTAGCGGGTGTCAGGCACCTAATAATGGATACATTTTTTATACATGATCTTTCCTCAGGACGATATATGGCCGATGCGGTTTTTATATTGTGGTTTATGTGGATTGTGTTTGTATTGTGGAGTATGGGGTCTAGTCTGTATGTTTTATCATAATAATGGTCTAAATGATTGGTTGGTACAGCGTATTTCTTCGCTTGTTCTGCTGGTATATGTTTCTTTATTACTAGGTTTTTGGGCTTATTATGCCCACGTTATGACAATAAATCTTTGGCGTGACTTTTTGTTTTCACCGAGTATGCGTGCTTTGGGGTTGGTTTCTTCATTTGCATTGTTAACGCATGCATCTATTGGTATCTGGGTTGTATTAACGGATTATGTAAAGTTTCCTATCATTCAACAGGTTTTGTTGGCGGCCATGTATAGTATTGTTGTGGGGTCTAGTTTTTTAGCTATGATGATATTTATGGTTTTTGGTTGAGTTTGATGCAGAATGGTTTCAATTAGAGAAAAAGCTTTTGATGTGCTTATAGTTGGTGGTGGCGGTGCCGGTTTGCGTGCTGCACTTGAACTTTCTGAATCTGGTAAGAATGTGGCTGTTGTTACCAAAGTATTTCCTACACGATCGCATACTGTTGCTGCACAAGGAGGCGTTAATGCCGCACTCGGAAATACAGATTCTGAGGATGATTGGCGCTGGCATATGTATGATACTGTCATGGGCTCAGATTTTCTCGGGGATCAAGATGCTATTGAGTATATGTGCCGAGAAGCTCCTAGTACTATTATTGAGCTTGAGAATATGGGGTTGCCATTTAGTAGAGATGCCAATGGTATGATTTATCAACGTGCTTTCGGTGGTCAAACTAGGAATTATGGTGGTGATTTAGCGCACAGAACATGTTGTGCTTCTGATCGAACAGGTCACGCTTTGTTACATACATTGTATCAGCGCAATATCGCCTGTGAGACGCAGTTTTTGACGGAGTGGTTCGCCCTTGATCTAGTGATGGATGCGCAAGGCCGTGTAGGTGGGATTAGTGCCATTGAGATGGCAACGGGGGCGCTTTATTACTTGCGTGCTAAAGCAACAGTATTAGCTACCGGAGGTGCGGGAAAGATTTTTGCCTCAAGTACAAATGCAGCTATATGCACCGGAGATGGAGTGGCAATGAGTATGCGTGCTGGAATTGGCTTACAGGATATGGAGATGTGGCAGTTTCATCCTACCGGTCTTTACGGCGTAGGTGTTCTTATTAGCGAAGGTACACGTGGTGAGGGTGGTTATCTCGTTAATTCGGAAGGCGAGCGCTATATGGAGCGCTATGCGCCGCATTTGAAGGATTTGTCTTGTCGTGATGTGGTTGCTAGAAGTTCGATGCTCGAGATTCGTGAAGGGCGAGGTTGTGGTCCCAAAAAAGATCATGTTTTTTTGAAGCTTAATCACTTGGATTCATCGGTGTTTGACGAGAGGCTTCCCGGGATTACCGAGCTATCAAAGACCTATGTGGGTGTTGATCCTCGTAAAGATATGATTCCAGTCGTGCCAACTTGTCATTATATGATGGGTGGTATTCCTACCAGTAAACATGGAGAGGTTGTTTATAGTAAAAAGGATAATGATGTTAGTAGGGTTTCTGGCTTATATGCAGCTGGAGAGTGTGCATGTGTATCGGTACACGGTGCTAACCGTTTAGGTGCCAATTCATTACTCGATATTGTTGTTTTTGGCCGTGCTGCGGGTAAAGATATTCGGTTGAAATTTCAACAAGGCTTTGATACTGCCAATCCTAGTGCAGAGGATGTTGACTATGCATTTCGCCGTTATCATGCTTTAAATAATGCTGGTAATAGTGAGGATATGCCAAAATCTAGAAATACAATGATGCATGTTATGCAGGATGATTTTGGCGTTTTTAGAGAAGAGTCGAGTATGCTGAATGGTCTAAGTAAATTACGGACTGAGTTGGATAAATCTAAAAAGTACCGTTTAGATGATAAATCGAATACATTTAATACAGCACGCTTAGAGATATTAGAGTGTCAAAATATGTTACAGGTTGCCCATGCGACTGCTGTTGCGGCAATAGCTCGTAAGGAAAGTAGAGGTGCACACTCACGCGCGGATTTTCCAATGCGAAATGATAAAGATTGGCATAAGCATATAGTTGTTTCTGTGGATGGTTTAACACAATATCGTGATATCAATATGATGCCAGACGAAGTTAAGCCCATTCATCTTAGGGAGAGAGATCATTGAGTACGCATTATTCGCTTAGTATTTATCGTTTTAACCCTGATGTAGATAAGCAGCCTTATATGAAAGATTATTCTATTGATAGATCTGCTATTCGTGGGATTATGTTGCTGGATTTGTTAAAAGCTGTCAAAGTACAGGATGCTTCGTTATCGTTTCGACATTCCTGTGGTGCAGGGATTTGTGGTTCGGACGGTATGAATATCAATGGTCGTAATGGTTTGGCTTGTATGACGCAATTGGTAGATCTTCCTAATCATATTACGTTGCGGCCTTTGCCAGGTATTGCTGTTATTAGGGACCTTATTGTCGATATGGCTCTTTTTTACAAACAATTTAACGCTGTTAAGCCCTATTTGCAGGCAGCGAAGCCTTCTACTGGGCTTGAATTTAAGCAATCTCAGGCTGAGCGAAAAAAACTTGATGGTTTGTATGAATGTATTCTCTGTGCTTGTTGTACAACGGCTTGTCCGTCATGGTGGTGGAATCCAGATAAGTTTATTGGCCCTGCTGGTTTGTTGTGGGCTTGTCGTTTTATTTTAGATTCGAGAGACCAATCTAAGGAGGATCGCCTACGGGAAATGATGGGGTTATATCGGTTGTTTCGTTGCCGTGGTATTATGAATTGTGTGGTTGTTTGTCCTAAAGGTTTAAATCCCAATAAAGCCATCGCTAAAATTCATAAGGAGCTTTTGTTTTACCAGGACTATAAGGGCAGAGGTTAGGATGATCTTTTTGCTAAATGTGATATGAAATCAAGAAAGGACAAAGTTTGTATTAATACGGCCCTTTCGGGAGATAATCTATTTTATATCGAGTCGTTATATAGACACTATCTTGAGGATTCTCGATCTGTAGGACCGTCGTGGAAAGATTATTTTGATGGATTGTCCCCGCTAAGCTACTTGGATTCCGATAAAGTTACACCGGAATGGATCTACGATCGTCTGAAGAGCATGCGTATTCATAAGGATCAAGGTGCTGCTAAAAACCAGTCTGTGGTGAATTATATCAATGATGTTCGTCGTTATGGTCATTACTTTAGTGATTGTGGGTATTTTATCAAGCCTACGTGTATGGTGGATTTGTCGGTGGCTAATTATGGTTTGTCGGATGAGAATTGTATTGATAAGCCCATGGTTTTTATTGGTAAAAATGTAGATACATTGTCGGAGCTGCAATCGGCACTGAAAGATGTATATATGCGGTCTGTAGGCTATGAATATATGTATATTGATTGTGAATCAGAGCGACTTTGGTTACAAGAAAGAATCGAGCGTGGTACGTTTTTTATTCCTAATGATGATATTCGCCGTCAAGCGATCCAGTGTTTGATTCGTACAGAAGGGTTTGAGCAACATTTAGGAAGAAAGTTTGTTGGTCAGAAAAGATTTTCGTTAGAAGGAGGGGAGGGTTTTATACCCTTACTTGAAGCGATTATAGCATGTTCTGCTGCTAATGGATTTACAGATATCGTTGTTGGGATGGCCCATAGGGGTCGATTAAATGTTTTGAGCAATGTTTTTGGTATGAGTTTAACTGAGGTTGAAGAGAAGTTTTTAGGTGTTGTCGAGGATAGTAGTCTGTCGGGTGATGTGAAGTATCATCTGGGTTATTCTGCCGATCGTAATATCAACGGACAGGATGTTCATTTGGTATTGGGTTTTAACCCCTCGCATTTGGAAGTGATTTCACCGGTTATGATGGGTAGTGTACGCTCGCGTATCGATCATGCAAATAGAATGTCTACCAAGAATAAAGCAATGGCTATTTTAGTCCATGGTGATGCAGCTTTGTCTGGTCAGGGCGTGGTTGCTGAGTCTTTGAATATGTCGTATACCGATGCGAACAATGTGGATGGTAGTATTCATGTGGTGATTAATAATCAAATCGGTTTTACCACAGATTCTAAAGATGCGAGATCGAGTACTTATTGTACAGATGTTGCTAAGATGATTGGGGCGCCAGTTTTTCACGTTAATGGTGATGATATCGATGCTATTATCCGCGTAGTGCATATTGCATGTGATTATAAAAATCGATTTAAAAAGGATGTATTCATTGATTTAGTTTGTTTTAGACGCCATGGCCATAATGAAAGTGATGAGCCCTCCGCAACCAATCCGATGATGTATGGTCGCATTAAGACGCATCCGGGTGTGACCACCTTGTATGCAAATAGCTTGGTAGCAGATAAATGTATTACTGAGGATTTTCTCGTAAGTGAGAGAAATAAAATTCAAAATTTATTGAAAAAGGGAGGTCAATTAATCGATATAAAGTCTAATGTACGCTCTGATCGTAAAATGGATTGGCACCATAATGCTAATGATAATTGGCGAATGGATGTTCCAACAGCTATCTCGTCAGCTGAACTTCAACATTGTGCACGTGGTTTGATGTTTCTTCCGAAAACATTTAATTTGCAAAAGCAAGTCGCGTTGATGTACAAGGCAAGAAAAGAGATGTTTGCTGGGAAAATACCTTTAAATTGGGGCTGTGCTGAATTACTAGCGTATGCATCACTTTTGAGAGAAGGCTATGATATTAGGCTGGTTGGTCAGGATGTTTGTAGAGGTACTTTTTCGCATCGTCATGCCATGTACGTTGATCAGTTGACAGGTGAGCGTCTTGTGCCATTATCAAAATGTACACTTCAAGGTAGTCGGTTTTTTCTTTATAATTCAGTTTTATCTGAATACGCAGAGCTGGCATTTGAATATGGTTATGCAGAATCTTCTCCTAAGTCATTGGTTATTTGGGAGGCACAATTCGGGGATTTTGCTAATAATGCGCAAGTGGTGATCGATCAATTTCTTGCCTCTGCATGGCAAAAATGGAAGCGTATGTGTGGTTTAGTCCTACTCTTGCCGCACGGCTATGAAGGTCAGGGGCCAGAGCATTCCTCTGCCAGATTGGAGCGATTTTTGCAATTGTGTGCACAAGAAAATATGCAGGTTTGTATACCATCCATGCCTGAGCAATTTTTTCATTTGATGCGCCGGCAAATACTTAGGCCCTATAGGAGGCCTTTGGTCATTATGACGCCCAAAAGTTTATTGAGACACCCGGAAGCTGTCTCAGAGTTGTCCGCATTTGAGGGTGGTAAGTTTGAAGTTATTTTACCTGATGCACAAGGTGCATCTCCAGCTTCATGCACACGTCTATTGATTTGCTCTGGAAAAGTGTATTTTGGACTTTGTGATTATCGTAAGCAGCATAATCTATGGCATATTCATATTATTAGATTAGAGCAGTTGTATCCCTTCCCTTACCAGGAGCTCACAGGTATCTTAATGCAATATAGTCATCTTGATAGTGTTTTTTGGTGTCAGGAAGAGCCTCAAAATCAAGGCGCTTGGTATTCTTTGTTTCATAGGTTGGGTTCATGTCTTGCTGCGGATCAGGGCTTATTATATGTTGGAAGGCCGAAAATGGCTGCGCCTGCAGCGGGATATCTTTCTCAATTTAAGATGGCGCAGGAAAAATTGTTATTGCAGGCTATGGGTCTGTTAGGTAATGAAGATGAGGATTAATTATGGCTGTGAATATTAACGTTCCACTACTTCCTGAATCAGTCAATGATGCAACGGTCGCTGCTTGGAATAAAAAAGTAGGGGATCTTGTTCAAGAAGGCGATATTTTAGTAGAGCTTGAAACAGATAAAGTGATGCTAGAAGTACCTGCTGTACAGTCGGGTGTTTTGTCTGAGATACAAGAAGATGTAGGTTCTGTGGTTATGCCTGAGCAGTTATTGGGTGTTATAGTAGAGGCTGATGAGAAACCTTTATTAGAAAAACCCGCTCAGGTTACAAATCAGCGGGCCGGTTTACAAGGCGATTTGCCTAAATCACCCAGTGTAAGAAAGAGTATGCATGCGCTTAGTCTTAGCGATGAGGATATTCAAGGTTCTGGTAAGCATGGTCGGATATTGGCTGATGATCTTGAGATATCTAGCAACGAATCTGAGAACAGTCCGTCACCTGATTCGATTGCGACCAAAGGTGAAGTGCTTTCTGTCCCAATGAGCCGTATGCGCCTGAAAATTGCAGAGCGTCTTTTGCAATCCCAACAAACGACTGCCAGTCTGAGTACCTTTAATGAAATCGACTTGTCGGCTGTTATGTCGCTCAGAAAGCGCTACAAAGATACATTTATAAAAAAACACGATATCAAACTTGGATTGATGTCTTTTTTTGTAAAGGCTTGTTGTATTGCGCTGCAAGAATTTCCAGAAGTCAATGCTTCTGTTGATGGAAATAACATACTCTTTCATCATTATTGTGATGTTGGCATTGCTGTATCTTCAGACAAAGGGCTGCTGGTGCCTATATTGCGAGATGCGCAGGAAATGTCGATGTATGATATTGAGAAGAATATTGTGCGTTTGGCTGATAAGGCTAGAAATGGTAAATTAAGTCTGGATGAAATGGCAGGTGGGACATTCACGATTACCAATGGTGGGGTTTTTGGTTCCATGCTTTCAACGCCTATACTCAATATCCCTCAAAGTGCTATTTTGGGCATGCATAATATCGTTGAGCGTCCTGTTGTTGTTAAGGGAGAGATCGTTATTAGGCCAATGATGTATGTTGCTTTAACATACGATCACCGTATAATTGACGGGAGTAAGAGTGTGGGCTTTTTGGTGATGGTTAAATCGCTTTTGGAGGACCCATCAAGAATTTTGTTAGATGTGTAGTAGTATGGGGTAATTAATGAATATTCATGAATATCAAGCACAGTATCTTTTTCGTAAGCATGGTTTGCGTGTACTGGATGGTGAGGTTGCCGGTAGCATAGAAGAGGCGCAAGCCGTGTATGATCGCCTGGGGTCCAAACAAGTTGTTGTAAAAGCCCAGGTTCATGCGGGAGGAAGAGGTAAGGCTGGTGGTATCAGAATCGTTGACAGCAAGGTTTCATTGAATGAGGTGGTCAAAAGAATCTTAGGAACAAGACTAAAGACTTATCAAAACGATCAGAATGGACAGCCGGTAGACAGAGTCTATATTGTAAAACCATGTGAGATTGAACGTGAGATGTATGTTAGCGCTGTCGTAGATCGTGTGGGACAGTGTGTCACGTTTATTGTTTGTGAAGAAGGTGGCGTTGATATTGAGAATGTTGTAGAAAATACGCCTGAGAAAGTATATAGGTTTAGTGTTAGTCCGATAGTTGGTGTATTGGCGTATCAGTGTTATGACGCCGTGAAAATGCTAAGGTTGGATCGTCTGCAGGCAAAAAAATTCGCTGAGCTACTGGTTAAGCTCTACCAGATGATGGTGCAGTATGATCTATCGTTGATTGAGATAAATCCAGTAGTCATAGATGTTAAGGGTGATTTATTTTGCTTAGATGCGAAAATTAATATCGATGATAATGCGCTTTTTCGACAGATGGATATTCGGCAGATGCGTGATATTAGGCAAGAAGATGAACGTGAGGCAACAGCCAGAAAGTGGGAGCTCAATTATATTTCACTTGATGGTAATGTTGGGTGTATGGTTAATGGTGCGGGCTTGGCTATGGCCACTATGGATTCAATAAAGATGGCGGGCGGGATTCCTGCTAACTTCTTAGATGTCGGTGGTGGTGTCACTAAGGAAAGGGTTAGTGAGGCTTTTAAAATCATTTTATCCGATGCTGCAGTGAAGACCATCCTGATTAATATTTTTGGTGGTATTGTACGTTGTGATCTGATTGCCGAGGGGATTATAAACGCGGTAGCAGATATGAGTACAACGATACCTGTTATTGTGCGTCTTGAAGGCAACAATGCTGTAAAAGCTCATAGGCGTCTTGCAAGTAGCGGATTAAATATTATTGCAGCGAAATCACTTTCTGAGGCTGCAACTATGGTTGTAGAATCTATTAATTAAAAATTTGAATAAGGTATGGTCTTATGAGTATATTATTGAATGAGCAAACAAAGGTTATTTGTCAGGGGTTTACAGGAAATCAAGGGACGATTCATTCTGAGCAAATGATTGCTTATGGAACGGACTTAGTGGGGGGCGTAACACCAGGAAAGGGTGGTGGTACGCACCTAAACAAACCTGTTTTTGATACGGTTGCTGAGGCTGTTACTGGGACGGGCGCCACCGCTTCAGTTATTTTTGTACCGGCCCCGTTTTTTAAAGATGCTGTATGTGAAGCGGTGGATGCTGGTATTGAACTGATTGTAGGGATAACGGAAGGTGTCCCTGTTCATGATATGATCTTGATTAAAAGTTTATTACAACTTAAGCCAAATGTTACGCTTATTGGCCCTAATTGTCCTGGTATTATAACGCCTGGAAGGTCAAAAATAGGAATCATGCCTGGAGATATACACAATGCAGGCTCGATAGGTATCGTTTCTCGATCTGGCACATTAACATACGAGGCGGTTCATCAAAGTAGTGCATTGGGACTTGGACAAAGTACGGTTGTGGGTATAGGTGGTGATCCTATACTCGGAACGGGTTTTATAGATATTCTTAGGCTTTTCGAGCAAGATGCGCAAACTGAAATGGTAATTATGGTTGGTGAGATTGGTGGGAGTGCAGAAGAAGAGGCTGCAGAGTATATCCAACGCAGCATGACAAAGCCAGTTCTTGCCTACATTGCAGGAATAACAGCGCCAAAGGGTAAAAGAATGGGACATGCTGGTGCAATTATATCTGGATCGAAAGGTACTGCAGAAGCGAAATATGATGCACTGAGAGGTTGTGGCGTAGTAACGGTAGATCACCCAGCAATGATAGGGCGTAGAGCTGCGGAAATATTAGGAACAACTAAGTGACTATAAGATCAAGCTATTGTAAGATTCAATCATATTATTTGATGATAACGGTTGACATGGATTTGCTATTTACATATATTTAATGAGCTAATGATTATTAGTTTAGTTGAAACTTAGATAGGGGGAAAACATGTCGTTGATACAATTTGGAATTGGTGATAGAGTTGAAAATATAGCAAATGAAGACCGTGTGCGGTTAAGTGCTGTAATGAAGGAGATTGGTCTAGCTAGTGATAATAGACTTGAATTTGTTAATGCTAAAACGGCTTCGAAATTGCACAAAGTTTTAGTAGATGTTCTAAATCGTCAAATAGCTATTGAGGATGCATTTGAT
>CAXGBK010000019.1:0-1607 GCA_964008345.1 uncultured Coxiella sp. | reverse complement strand
GCCCAAAGCAATATCCACAGAAACCTTCGACAACTCGTCTTCAAAAAAGGCTTGGCCAAGCAACAACAATCCTATCACTGGCAGGATATAAACTGGGCCAAGGTCCTAAATCAAGCCCTATAGTACAACACGCTAACATAAGCATACACAACGAACACACCCGCCTTCAACTTTGAGAAATACAAAAGAGCCCACCCCATCACGCAAGACACCCCATAACGCAGAAGTCGTTGACAACCGAGGTAAAAATAAATAAAATCAAAAAAAAAGAGAGGTTTTATCTATGCATTTTTTCATCTACACCATGCTCGCAACAGGCCAAGGGTTAGGAGATATCAACAATGCAGTAACCACAGCCAACATCTATGCAACGATCCTAAAAGACCACCATACGGTCGAACAGCAGACCCTCAACGAAGCCGACACAACGCTTGAAAATATATGGAGCACTGTACAACAACATCCTGAAAATCAATATCTTATTATTGGCGCAGGACCTAAAGCCGCCAAACTTTTACAATCACATCCACTATCTAAGCCAGACAACCTCCAAGAAATCATCTGGACCGGACATCAGCCAACCCAAGAATTACTAGCTGGGCAGCAGGTCTCTACCATTTTCCTACCACAACACGTTATCACAGCCGATCTGGAAAAAGACGAGCGCATCCAAGCCCTACCCTGTGTCATTGCGCCATTAGCCAACCAAGAACCTTCGTACCTATCAGCAGGTTGGTCCCAACTGTGGCGATGCTGTATACCTAATACACAGGAAATCATCATCATGCTTGGCGGTGATGCCGATAGCCCAAACAACAGCCACGAGCATTGGCTCATACCCAACGCATGGGGAGAACAATTCGCAAAAAAAATTCAACAGGCGTGGCCCTCATACAATATCATTATCGTCAATGGTCCAAGAACAGGCAAGTATGCACAAACAGAACAAGCCCACATAGACCCATTCAAACCCATAATCACTCACGAAGAAACACGCAATAATCACCACCAAGCTCCCTTTCCTTATGATCCCCTATCGCAAACCATAAACGATGCCTTAACCAAAGAGGGTATGCACGTTGAGGTCTGGCATTTCTGGAAAAATAATGAAGGAACCGTCTACAGTCGCTACGATGAGGCGATGGAGCGTTTTCTAAAAAATCCAAAAGCCATATTAATAACCTGTGCAGACTCTGCAAGTGATACCAGTAAAAATGTTAGCCATTATCCACTACTACATAAAAGACACAACATCTATGTCACTTTAACACCAAGCACAACACCTGCATTGGCAAATATCGCTAAGAAATGGCATGATTCAGGATATTTTGGCCTCATCAACACCGAAGTAACACCCTGCGCAGAAACAAAAGACACACCTATGCCCATTAACCCTTTTCATGCAGTCACCACATCAGCCCATGCACTACTAAAAAAAAACCAACCCACATCTAAACCCACACCACGAACATAGTAGACAAATCACAATAAATAGTATAATATACAAGAACTAAAATTAAAAAAGGCAGAACAATATGACCCTTATCCTACTTCCAATTTTATTCGTAATGGTAATCTATACAATATCTTTATACAATCGCGGAATC
>CAXGBK010000018.1:0-5874 GCA_964008345.1 uncultured Coxiella sp. | reverse complement strand
TGTGCTACAGGTTTTTTATGCAGGGCCAAACTTAGCTATAGGTTAATTGATCTTTAGTATATAGTCTTTTGGTCCTGTATAGCTTTCTTGCTGATCGACAAAACTTACTTTATAGTCGTGCTGCGATAGCATAAAGGCTGTTTGTTCACATTGTGTAGGTATTAGTACTTGGTTATCTATGCAAATAGCGTGACATGCGCCTAGTCGAACTTCTTGTTCTGGAACGTGTATAACGGTGAAGTCTTCCATGATTTTATTTTGGCTTTTGTCTGAGAATGCCGGTAAGTAACATAGGCATGTTCCTGAATCTAATGGTTTAAATATGCTTGATAAATGCTTGTACGATCGGTCTATTAACTCTAAATCTCTCACGATGATGGCTAGATCTTTCGATAGAACTTGCGTAAGATGGTGCTCGCTGTCCATACCGTAGCCAATATAAAGGCAGTTATCGACAACTGCTGTGTCAGAAGCTATAAAGTTTGACGCTGATTTTTGAGATTGAAATGGCTTTATTCGGCAAATATGGAATAATTTTTGACGCAGCCAGCTCGATAGAATGGTGGTAGCAACGGGCTGATTGCTTGTTAGGTAGGCTTTTTTATTGTATATCATGACCATTTTATGCATATGTAGCATTTCTTTCGCATATTCTAAGTAAGGTATTTGGTGTATAGTTGCTTGATTTTTTATCATAAAATCTATAACCGTTGTTATGTATGTTTGTTTCTGGATATCGCTTAGACTATTAGGGTCACAAATGAGATATTCTGACATGATCGATGCTGTTAAATAACTTATCATACCGCAAGAGTATATGGTTGTATAGATTCTATTTTCTCAGTTTAGAAAGATTTTTCGCTGTTTGTTTTTTATTTACTGAATAGGTGATGGTTGATCATTGTTTCCTGTAGTGATAGATTTGTAGTGTTCACTAGTATTTGTTTATAGGTTTTTGTATGAGATGGGTTGTTTTTTCATTTTTTGTTTGGATATTTTCTGTTGGAGCTGCTACTGCTGATAAAATAGGTGGGGCCAAGATGACCGACGAGGATAGTGTGGTTGTGTTGGATAGGATATTGGGAGAGGGGAGGACCATTGATTATGCTAGCTCTAATTTATTCAATTTCACCGTTTATGATGATGATGGTAATTTTATAGAAAGTACTGTATTGTCTAAACCAGTTTCGTCCTCCTTGCGTGCTGTTCATAGCTACTATCCTTTTATTAAGTATGCTAAAGGTATGAAAAAGGGTGGCCTGAGAAATATTCGTTATACTTGTACCCAAGAAGATACGTATTGTAAGAGTCGTGGTATAAAGCAAGAAACGAGGATCTCCGTTGATTTGGAGTTACTAGGAACGCATAAAAGGTCGTATGGATAAAATTTTGGATTTACCATTATGAAATGGGTTAAGACATTGTCTGAGCCTGAGATTGGTGTTTTGGTGCAATCCTTACAGGCTGTAGTAGTGAAAAGGCCGTATATTATTTTTTTATCTGGGACCTTAGGTGCTGGAAAAACCGCTTTTATACGCCATTGGTTAATGGCTTTAGGTGTCCATGAGCATGTAGCGAGTCCAACTTATTCAATTGTTCAAACTTACACCATAGCTGACGATACATTACACCATTTCGATTGTTATCGTCTTTCTGGAGTGGAGATGCTTTACGATATGGGTGTGGAAGATTATCTAAGTGATAACATGTTGGTTGAGTGGGCTGAGAATGGTATGGATAGCTTGGTGAAACCTGATTTGACGATTGATATTGCTTTTAGTTCAGATGACGATCGTTCTAGAGTGTATACCATAACGTCGTATACCAGTGATATTACTTTAAACTAACTGTTATGCCATTTGCAGAAAATATATTTTATTTCTGCTGTAGCTTTATGGTCATATGAACCTATATATGATTATAAGAGTGTATAAAGCTCTCTATTCGGCTTTTGTATTAGTCTGTATGTGGCATTGTCTAGGTGTTGGCAGTGAGGTGTATGATGACCTCACTGCTCGTATTATGTTAGTCGTCGTTAAATTGCGATAAATTGCTCTCGTTATGTGTTGGTTGAGTGTGCTTTATGCGCCGGTTGTTTCTTCGACGGGTGTGATGTCCTCGTGTGTGTGTCTTTTCTTGATTATAGTTCTTTTCCTCATGGTTGCCACCTTGCGCGGTATTATGACTATCTCTTGAAGCATGATGGTCATTGCCATGATTGTTGTTCGAGTTGTCTTCCTTTGCTACGTTGCCTCTGTTTTTTGGATTTCCACTATGTGGCCGCCTGCGTCTCGTATTACTTTGTCTTTTATCTCTATCATTACGTTTACGCGGTGTAGCGCTATTTTTCTTAGATTTTTCTTCATTACCAAATACAGAGCTCCAAATTTTTGTTAGCAAGCCACTATTTTGTGTGCTTGTAGCATTGTTTTTTACGTTTCGGGCATAAGATGATGTTGTTTTTTTCTTATTTTGCGTTACGTTTGGCCATGGAAGATCTGTGCTTTTCTGATCAATGATTAGTTCATAGCTTTTTTCTTTTTGGGTGCTTTCATTGTCGTTGTCGTGACGGAATCTTTTGAGTGTGTATCTAGCTCCTTTGAATGTGATATTAGGAATGATTTTGATATTAACATCATAGCGTTTTTCAAAGTCTGCTATTCGCGTGCGTTCTTCATTTAGTAAGAAAACAGCAACATCTTGTGGTATTTGTATTTGTATTTCATCACAGTTGTGATAAGCGCTACTTTCTATGATATTAAGGATGTGATGCGAGTAGGATTCAATGCTTCGTTTTTTTCCGATAACGATGGTTTCGTCATTGTCAATACTGATCATACTGGATGCAAAAAATGGGTATCCAAGTCCTTGCCTGAGTACATTCATGACGCCATTCATCTCAGAAATGGGTTCAAATTTGATTTTCGCACGATCGTGAGAGATTGCTTCAGCGAAAGCTTGCTCGACTTTTTTCTGATCTTGGCTATTCGACATATCGATGAAGTCAATGATGATGATTCCGGCGGTATCACGTAGCTTCAGAATGTTGGCTGCTGCAACTGCTGCTTCAAGGTTTGTACTAAGAGCTGTTTCTTCAATATTAGCCCCAGATGTTGATCTCCCTGAGTTAACGTCTATCATGCAGCCCGCTTCGACGCACTGCGCGATAATCGATCCGCCTGAGGGTAGTTTTATTTCTTTTGAGTAGATCTTTTCAATTTGTTGGTGTATGGAGTAGTGTGCGTACAGGGGCATATCCTTATCCCACAAGCTGACGTTGCGATTTTCTGTGGTCGGGTAAGATTGGATGCTTTCGTATATTTCTTCGTTATCAACAACGATTTCTGTTGATGGGTAATCTCTAATCGTTCTCCAGATAATATTATCTTCCTCGTGTACTAAGCTCGGTGTGGCAGATGAAGCGGATTGCTGCTGGATAAAGTCCCATTGTTTAACCAATGCTAGGTAGTCGCTTTTAAGTTCATCTAGTGTTCGATTGATTCCGGCAGTCCTAATAATAATCCCAAAGTCTTCTGGAAGTTCTAGCTTGGCAACCAATTCTTTTATTTGATCTCGCTGTTGTGTATCAGCTTTTCTTGAAACACCTTGCTTGTTATTAAATGGGAGTATTACGAGATATGTCCCTGCAAGCGAAATATACGTTGTTAGTGCGGCACCTTTACTTTCATGGCCTCGTTGGTCTTTCTTGATCTGTACAAGTATTTTTTGACCAACTTTTAGCTTTTTAGCAAGTTCAACAGGGTCCTCTATGGATTCTTTTGTTTTGGTGTAGTGCGGGGATATGTTGTCAAACGGAAGAAATCCGTCCTTTTTTCCATTATCATATCGGACAAAGCAAGCGCCTATTTCTGGCCTGATGCTGCATATTTTTCCGTTATAAATACTATTTTTCTCCATGATGTAGTGTTTTGATTCAATACTGATGTGTTGGAGTTCACGTTTTGAGTTGATAACCGCAGCGCTCGTGCGATCTCCCGATACTTCGAATAAAATTGTTTGCATATATTTACCATAACTATAAAAAACTGTTTCTTAGGCTGATATGTGACCTGTCTGTTCTTTTTAAACAGGTTTTCTTGGCTTGTAAAAGCTGCCAATATCAGCGGTCTTTGCCATTTAGTACTTTAAGATTCCTCTGAATCGTAATTAGTTGACTTGCAATCGTACTAGATGTGTTTGTATTATATCAAAATGACCTATTTTTAGCAAGGCGTTATTTCATATTGCTATTTATGTTCGTTTCTTTACCCTTACTTAGTAAGCAGAAATTCTAACGGCAGAGCTTTCTGGCGACGCATGCACAGTCTCTGCATTTTCTGCTTCTACATAGGTAGGTTCACGTTGGGAAAGGGATCGGCTTGTAAGTGGTATTCTTTTGTTGCTTTCGACTTTTGTAAACGGTGCCAGGCTGTTTTGCAGGGCTTTCGTTGTGATATCTTTTACAAATTTAGTAATACTTATGATGAACTGGCGCAGTAATTTTAAAATTTTGAAAAATGGTGCAGAGAACATCGCAAAAATCGAGTATTTATCTTGTGATGTTTTGGATTCAGGCTCGCCTGGTAGGCTATCTTGACGTACTACGTATGCAGGCTTTTTATGTGACTTTTCGTTCTCTAACCTTTTCTGCATTTCGTAGAAGGTCGAGTCTAGATTGGGTTTGTTGAATTCTTTTGTGGCAGGCCCATTGGGAAATTTTTTATCATAGTCTGCCTTGCTAACTACAAGACTGAAGTGCCAGCCGCTCACACCACCCCCACAAGATGGACCCTGACTTTCTTTCACCTCGAATAATATTTTTGGGTGCGGGTGTTCTCGAGGGTTTATGTGTGCTAAAGCAGTCTTGCCTTTTTTTGACAAGCGTTTTGCATAGTCATCGAAGGATTCGTTTTGTTCAGGTGGGTCAACTTTCAAGGTCTTGTATACAAGTTCTTCCCACTTTTGCTTGTTTGCCCTGGTGTCTTTGTCTAAAATCCATAGCAAAGATGGTGAGTCGTCTAGTAAAGTCTGGTATAGTTCCATCAATTCGATGTTTGAGATCCATGTGTGTTTGCGTGCCAGGGCAAGATTTGCAAGTCCATCAAAGTTTATTTGACCATCATCTTTGTGAAGGTTGAATTTTTGTATGATGTCGTTGTAATCTTTTTTCTGCTCTTCAGCGTCATGCTGGTAGGTTTTTTCGAGAATGTGAGAGTAAAAGTCATCTAGGTATGCCTCGTTTTCAAACTTTCTTTCGTTGAAAAATATATAGTATTCTATTGAACGGACAACCGTTGCCATAAATGTCTGTATTTCAATTTGACCCTTGGTTTTTAAATAACTTTTCAATTCTTTGGCATCTGATATATCCGTGTACTCATTAGTTTGCTGATCTTTTGCTATAGCGCGGATAGCAGCATTGAAGTTTTGGAGGAACGCAATATTTTCATTGCTACAAAGCTTCTCGGTAAAGTCATCGTCTTCTAAAATTTTTAGTGCTAAACTTAGCCCAACGCTACGCGGGCCGCATGCTCCATCTGGAACAATATCAACATAAGATATGGGTGCTTCTGTTTTGGCTGTCTTCTGCATGGTATTCAAATCTCCCGAAATGACTACCTAAATTAACTTGTTTAACTGCCTGTTGTCAAGCCTGTATTGCCAAATTTTAGGTTTGTTTTTAAGTATTATTTAATTATGTTGTTTTTTTATATTTGCTTGATGCGCATCTTCTAGTTTCTGTTGTAAGAAGCCAACACGTTTGGTTTGCTTGTCTTCACTAATGGCCATATATAGTGCCTTTTTTTGTCCGATAATGATTAGTAATTTCTTGCCCCTGGTCATGCCAGTGTAAAGAAGGTTTCTTTGTAGCAT
>CAXGBK010000017.1:0-3669 GCA_964008345.1 uncultured Coxiella sp. | reverse complement strand
TGGATTCTGCGTTTTTTATCAATGGTACGGTTCCTGAAAAACTGCTTTTCGGTAAGTTAGTGGATCTGGTTTGCCCGTTTCCTTCTGCTTGTTTTTCAAAACAATCGGCTACGCCTCGCTCTAGTGCAACTGCAAAAGCTATTGTCGATGTTTCACCTTCAAATTGCCCCTGCTGCTAGCAATCAATAAGTGGGTTATTAACTTTTGTGGTAGTCTCTTTTTTTTAGATCCTAAAATTAGACTTATTTCGATATTCTCCCAATACAATGATAATTGACTATTTTGTAAGATTATGATAACATTAAATTAAATAATAAATAGAATGGTGCTATGAAGTCCTATAACAATGCGCTTAAAAATCTGGATCAATTTCTGCAGGGCAATGCCGAAGTAGATTTGCCTTCACTCATTGAACGGTCAAAAACATCTGATAATAACTCCGTCACACAATTACTGCAACATGTCGCAAGAAGTCCAAGTACTGCTGGTGACGTGTTGTTATACTCTGTAACGGAAGCGTGCTACCATGTTGCAAAATTTCTTTTGCTCAGTGGTGCTGATCCAAATGCGCAAAATGAATATGGGATTACATCTTTGATGATTGCTTCACAGCGTGGTAGAAAAGACTTATTGGGATTGCTAATAGAGAAAAAGGCAAATATCAATGCAGTCTCTTATTTCTCCGCTAATGCACTATTTTTATTACTTAGACAGCCAGAAGGTACTAATAGGGATGAGATAATTAAGATGCTTATTTTACATGGCTTGAATCCATTCTATCATTCAGGCAAAGCTTATATGAACAACCATGCTTCTAACCCGCTTGCTTTATACTCTGATGATATTCTAGATGCTATTGCATTGAGTCCTTATACACCTAGCTTTGCTGTGCCACAAGGAGTAGACTCGTATGAAACGATTGGTATAAAAAGAACGATTATTGCAAGGCGTGAACGTCTGTTAAATTTAATTAAGGTATATGAAGATGAGCTTTCTAGTCATATAGACCTTCACGCACTCTTAGGTACATCACGTAGTGTATATAATTCTATGTCGGATACTATGCCAGAACCTAAACGCCTTAAGCGATCTTACGATGAAGAAGAAGTTCATAACCAAGCCAATCAAGGTCTTGTTTTTTCCATATTATCCGATCGTATGTCGATGTTGCCATTTTATTCAGATGAACCGAGTAAGATCCTTAAAAGCAAAAGTTTTTTTAACCAGCCAGATAGGCATGCTCGTATTAAAAAGAAGCTAGACTCAAAAAAATGTAACGATCATGAACATCTAGCTGTGCAAGATTATGTCTATCATCGATTTCGATAGGGCATACGGTACTACTGAGCTGAAGTATTTATCAATACAAAAAAAATGAATCTTCAGTTGTGTTCTTATGTCCACTAGTTTTAGCTAAGGACTACGATATTTTTGAAGCCCAGAATCATTGCAACAGTTTAGGGTAGGTTTTTCTTGCTATGAATTTTAATCAAACGCTAGTCTTACGGTATGCTTTTTAAAAAGTGTATACTTAGCTATTACTTCTTGTTTGGGTTTTTGTCTGATTATGGATACGGTCTTGGTTCATGTGAAGTATTAGATGATGTATTGAATACCGATAGGCCATATAAATTCCAATTAGGAGTTATCGATTTTATATGAGCACTGTATGGAATACATTGGACCGATTTATCAATACCAAGGCGCTTTCTATTATCATCATCGCAAAATTGATCCGGTAATATAATGGTCTTTAGGCTTGTGCAGTTAGAGAATGCATAATCACCAATTCACTTAACACCTTTATGAATCACGATCGATGTCAATTTAATACAGCCAGAGAACGCTCACATGCCAATACTCTCAACACCCTCAGTGATCACGACCGATGCTAAGCTGATGCATTTAGAGAATGCCTCCCATTCAATACTTTTAACACCTTCAGAAATTACTACATGTGTTATGTCTTTATTATCTTTGATATTGGTGTTAACGTATTCTTCTGTGATTTTTGTAATTGTACCTGGGATAGTGAATACATTTAATGTGTCTACTTCCTCTTTATGATCTTCTGTACTTTCTCCTTCTATCAGAAATGTTGCCTTCTTGTTGTTCAACAGATTCTTTTTATTTGAGATGTTCATACTTTCATTTGCTAGATTATCAGATTTTGAATTTGTATTAGCGCTATCTTAAGTGATTATCGATTTTATATGCTTACTGTATGGAATACATTTGACTGATCTACCAAAACGTAGATACTTTTAATGTTCGGAGTTGCATAATCTATCAGGAAGTACAATGAACTTTAAGTTTGTGCAGTCTTTTATTGTAACATATCTAACACCCTCCATATTCTCAGGAAACACGATGGATGTTAGACTTGTGCAGCCATCGAATACATCTCTACTAATACTTTTAACACCCCGGGAGATGACGACGTATTTTAAGCTTGTGCAATCGAAGAATGCTCCGTAGTAAATACCCCGAGCACTTCCAGGTATATTTATTGATGTTAGGCTTGTACAGCCATGGAATGTGAAACGACCAATATGTCTAATGCCCTCAGGCATCGTGACCGATCTTAAGTTTTTACACTCACTAAATGCAGAAGGATCTATTATTTTAACATCTTCAGAAATCACTACATGTGTTATGTCTTTATTATCTTTGATATTGTCGTTAACATATTTAATTGTTACATTTTTAATTGTGCTTGGGATAGTGAATATATATGATGTGTCTACTGCCTCTTCATGGTCTTGTCTACTTCCATCTTCTATCGGAAATGTTGTCTCTATGCTATTCAATATACTCTTTTCACTTGAGGTGTGCATATTTTGCAATCCATCAATGAAAAGACTTTTATCATGATATCTTTTTAATGCACTGCTTAATATCGCATGAGGAATGGTTAAGTGTTCCGATTTTTCTGCGGTATTTTTGATTAGCATAGTTCCAAATTCAGTAAATATTGTATCGTCACTGTGCTCGTTCCACACATCAAGTATGGTAATGTCGTCACTATTTTTTTTATCAATTTTGGTGATAGGACGCTGATAAAAAACGAATTATTAATATATTAGCTTGACAAAATAGCAATATTGTAATATCATCTATATAAAAATATTCGTAAGTATAATAGATATATAAAGCTAACATGAAAACCAGAAGCCAAACCCGAAGAAGAGCTGTAAGTATACTCGAATGGCTAAGAAATTTTGTCCGTAGTGCGCGCGAACCGACTACCGAGGATTTTTTATTTGCGTCACAGATTGATACAGAAACATTGAATCGCATGTGTCCAGAAGGACCAAATAAAGGGAAATCAGTTGCCGTCGTTCTGGCAAGAACTCCAGAAGGACAAGCTATCTTGGCACACAACAATTGCGCACTTGGATTGCAGATCACAGCAGCAACATTGAATCAGGTTATTGAAGAAGGACCACGTAAAGGACAATCGGTTGCCATTTGTCTGGCAGGGACCACAGAGGGACGGGCCATTCTAGCACGCAACAATTACCTACTTGGATCACAGATCACAGCAGCAACATTGAATCAGGTTATTGAAGAAGGACCAAATAAAGGGAAATCAGTTGCCGTCGTTCTGGCAAGAACTCCAGAAGGACAAGCTATCTTGGCACACAACAATTGCGCACTTGGATTGCA
>CAXGBK010000016.1:0-1874 GCA_964008345.1 uncultured Coxiella sp. | reverse complement strand
CTTGCGATGATTCGTATCAACTCCACATGTTGTCTTTTCCTATCGCAAGAGAGGTGCTACAAAAAAATTCTATATGGGCAGGAGAAGATTACAAAAGTGCAGCCGATTTATTCGATGGTAGCTCAGTAGAATCACACGATGAAGAAAATGGGTATGACGAACCAGTAAGGCCAATCTCACCCTAAACTACACTGAACCGAAAAGCCTTCGAACATACGTCTACAACGGGCTAGTCGTCTTTTCGTGGGGCAGTATGCATTTGTCTTTTTGCTTCTTTGTATAATGCTTCTAAATAGACTTTGCCGGTGACACCGTTGCCATGAAACACCAAGCTGGTTGTGTTGGTTATATGATTGTAAATACCTTTTTTTTCAAAAGAGAAGTAGCGATAATCAAAAAGATCGTTCAGATTACTAAAGATCTTTTGCTGATAGTCCAGCGTCACTTTATCTGGGTTTTGCAAAAAATACTTCGTAAAGAGACGCTGATCGGACTCAACTGTATGCTTTTTACCCATTGCATCTACCATTGTATCTCTCATAATGTCTTTGAGCATCTGCCTATAAGCCTTCACGTAACCCACACTCCCTCCTGAGTTTACGTAACGAAAGAGAATGCTCTGTGGTATATCAGGATAGATTTTCCCCACTTCGACATCTGGAAAAATCCAGTTCTCAGCGGAGAAAACAAGATCTTTACCCATGCTTTTAAAGGCTTTTATGATCTTTTCTTCACCGGCATGGACAAACACATCGTACGCATCTACAACCATAATGATATCACTATCGTGCAATGTGCTAATAGCCTCTTGTAAATAGCGAAGCTTACTAATCATCCCTGGAAACGCCCGCCCTATTCCATGTATTTGTAATGGCAGTTTCCATGCTCGCGCACTCTGTCGCAACTTAGAACTCGCATGCCAATCGCTGCCAACTGATAGCAGCCTAAAATGCTGTTTTGTTTGGAATGGCGAGCTATACACCCCATGGTGCCAAATACTAAAGTAATGATTGCGAATAAAGCTGAAATCACTTTGCCATGCATAATAACACAGGCCCAATACAATCACCTGTATCAAAACCGTTTTATATTCCGCTAACCAGTGCTTTATTAACCGCTCCATCTGATACCCAATTTTTTATAACACCAATATTTGCCCTCCTCAAGAAGCGATATTAATACAGGTATAACCATTAAAATCAGACAAGTGGCGAATAATAACCCAAATATTATCGTTGTAGCTGTGGTATGGAAATAGCGTGCTGTTGCAGATTGGTCTAGTAAAATGGGTAGCAGACCCAGTATTGTGGTTATAGAAGTTAACAATACGGCTCTCGTTCGTTGTAGACAGGCACTGATTAAAGCCTCACTACGATCCATTTTTACAATAAGCTGTCTGTATCTTACTAATAAAATGATAGCATCATTAATAACGATACCAGATAAAGTGAAAAAACCAAACAGTGAAAATAAGCTGATTGGTAAGCCTAGTAAGTAGTGACCCCATATGGCGCCAAATAAGCCAAGGGGTATGGCCAACAATACAGCTATTGGCCACAGATACGAATTAAAAATAACCACCAGAATAATATAGATAAATACAACTCCGGCGAAGGCCCCTATGCCCATGTCATTTAATGTCTGCTGCTGACGAAGCGCACCCGCTGTTCGTTGGTAACCGATACCATACTCCTTCTTTAGCTTGGGAAGCTCAATCTGCCAAACCTTTCTATTCAGACTTGCACTATCTGCTTTCGTCTCATCAATAGAGGCCATCACTTTGATAGCACTACGTCCATCTGCGTGTGGTATAACATCAAATCCTGGCTCAAAACTTATCTCAGCCAAAGCTTCTAATGGGACCATCACGCCGT
>CAXGBK010000015.1:0-5548 GCA_964008345.1 uncultured Coxiella sp. | reverse complement strand
GAGAGTGTGGCCAATAGCCAATCACAAAAAATCAATGAAGTCTCAGATGCGGTGAATTCGATTATTAATATAACAAAGAGTCATTATGCAAGAGCACCTGACAGCTTTCAAAACAAAGTATACTGTGGTGACTTCACATTTAATAACGGCAGAAGTCTAACCAGCTATGGTATTGATCGTATTGTTGTTGGTTTCGCTGACGCTAGTGTCAGTCGTGGAGGTGGCAATGCGAATGTAAATAGTTTTGATGCCCTGTCGTGTGGCGGCACTTCTTCCACCACGAACAATGGCTTTACCAATAATCTGGTCAATTATAGTAACGATGGATCGAGATTTTCATGCACGAGTTACTCGGACACCACTTGTGATTTGGTTCACGATTGCGCATACAACCACGAAGATAAGTTCCTGATAGAGATAGATTTTTGCCAGAGTTGTGCTTTTGTGAGTGATGCAGCGACTATCGCTGGTAAGAAATTACTTTTTGTTGCTGTATCGCCATCTTCTTCCCACCTCAGGAAATCTTCTTTCACAGCACAGTCCGCTGACAGTACGCAAATGGGCCAAATCTCTACCTTCGACTGCTACAACGTGAAAGGACAGTCAAGTGATGGTATTAATAATGGTAGCCGGTTTGGCGAGCTTGGATCCGTCAATCTTGGACAAAGCTATATTTCAACTGGCATGCCTATCCATAAGTGTTTTGCCAGTCCCAACTTTAGAAACTGCAGTTCCTGCACACAAGACGCCTTAAGGTTTTGTTCATGAGAAAATTATTGCTGCTAATTGCTGCCGTCGCTCTACTTACAAATAGTGCGCAAAGCTGCACAACCACGACGGTCAATTTGGTAAAAGCTGACTTAGCAATGGTTGGTTTTTATCTGCGATCTAAGATTGACACTATTAAAGCTAAGTATAGCCAGAGTAAACAGTTTACAACGACCGATTCGTTTGATTTTTCTGGTGTTGATAATACAATACTGAAAAAGATCACCTATGGATGGGCGAACACCACCGAATCATGCGATTTGAGTGACCCACAGGCAAAGTCAACAAGCCAACTGACTGGCTGTCTGGTTAACTACCCGGGTGATAGCTTTACGCCGGCTCATGACCTTAGTGACCATTTTTTGATAGAAGTCGAATTAAAGCCTGGACGGGCCGATTACAGCAATAAAAAAATTCTTTTTGCAGCCTATGATACCTCAGGAACACTCATTAAAAAATCGCTAATAGGTACCGCTCTTGGTGAAAGCATGGGCACTATCGGTTTCTTTACGTGTTATAATGTTGATTGTGTCGTAAATAATGGCTGCAGAGTAGCTGCCTCCTGCGATAACCAGACTAGTACGTATCTTCAGTGTGGAAAAGATTATTACAGCGACCGAGATAGTGAGCTAATCCAGTGCTTTCAAAGTCAGTTTACAGCTGGGGTAACTATGGTATGTCCATCATGACGATTTATATAATAGTACTTTTGTCCATCCTTAGCACACAAGCTTATGCTTCAGAGACGGCTGCACTAAAACTTGAACTGACTGTGGCACAAACACTATCTAATAACGTGCTTGATTCCATAGTTCAATCGTTCAAAAGTAACAGGAACGATCTATCTGTGAAAGAATTCGCTGTCTCTAGCGCATCTATCAATCCAATAGATAGCATCACCTATGGCTATATCCCATCTACAAACACATGTGATGTAACACAAACGGCTTCCTACTACCGAACCAGTCTGAGCGCAACGCAGTTCAATCCATGTTTGGTAGTAGACTTTCCGAACAAGTACGCTATACAGGTTAGGTTTAGAGAATCTTATGCCGATGGTAGCACCCTTTCGACAAACACATCTGGTAAGTACCTGCTATTTATCGCTTATAATGTCAACGGGGAAGCTATAAGTGCAGTACAGACTGGCGCTACCAAAGCAGCGAACGCGGCTATTGCTTATTTTGTATGCTTCAACCCACAAATTATAACAAGCCAATTTGGTACTGCTGCGACTTCTGATAATGTCAATCAAGGTATTAGGGTTGGCGGTAATATTGGTTCTACTACGGCCGTTACACAACTCTCATCAGAAGATAGTGCCTACGGAGGAATTGCTTCATGTCTTCTGAGTAACTCAAGTAATATTACTGGATAGGATTATGAAACGATATTACAACATGCTTAGTTTTGCACTGACACTCTTTTTAGCCACTGGTCTGCATGCAAGCTCTGTTTCTGACCTCAGAGATGAATCTTATGCGCAACTTACCGATGCCGATAGACAAGTTGCTGCGGCAATGGAAAGGTTACAAAATGCCTATCTTGTCAATAAATTTTCTTTATCCAATAGTTCTGTTTGTTACGATACCGAAGCATGCGCGGACTTAACAAATGCGAGTGTATCCACGCTGATTACTGCGGATACTACGCTTCAAAGTGCTAGCTTAATCGCATCCATCACCACAGGCTTCATACCACTGACAGACACCACATCGTCGGCTTGCACTTCTGATACTAGTGGCAATGCACCACTTAATAGCGCCGGATTTAGTCCCTGTCTTGCGTCGTCGGCAAATTATCCAGGTTATTTAGCCGTTGAAGTACGCTTCAAAAATTCCAGTCAAGCTGTTAATATTTCTGGCGCGCTTGATGGGAAAAAAGTTTTATTTCTTGCGAAAGGGCCTGGTATAAATGCTGGTTTTATACAGTATAGTAGCACGACACTACCGACCATTGATCGAATTGGCAGTTTTGTTTGTATTAATACCGATGGAACGGTCGGTGATGGCATTAATAATGGTGGAAGATTGGGTATGATTGGTTTACAAACGGGAAACCAAATGCTGGTAACCTATCTACCCTATCAATCTACGCTAGGAGGACTCGGTTTATGTTTAAAATAGTGGCATCTGCACAATCAAAACCTCTACTTATTCTGGTTTTATGCTGCTTAAACCATTCTATATTCGCTACATTTAGCGACGATGTAGCCTTATTTAGAAGCCAAATGCGTTATGACGCTCGATTTATTGATAATGCCTTAAAAAATACCACACTTTTATACAGCTTGCTGTATGATAAAATGCCAATGGTTGCTAGTACTGCTGCTGACTTCCCAGCAAGCTCAACCATAAAAACGATTAACAGCACTATTGAACCCATCTACGGAGAATCCTATGCGCACCTTTACTTGACTGTACAATTTAAAAAGAAGGTCCCCAGACAAAACTACAGTTATCTTGTGTCGGATAAAGTAATCCGCTATGTTGCCCTTGGCAAAGACAATCGCCCACTAAAGATCCCAACAAACCCAATGCAATCTATGCTCTCAGATGAGATTATCAACTTCTCCTGTAGTCGTATACAGCCAGATGACACATCAAAATTTGCCGTTTTTAATAGTAGCACAGAGATCATCGACCTTGTGACGCTTCTAGATTATCCATTTAACTTCTGCACCGGTTAGCTTAAATGAACAGACTGCTACTCGTCACTTACATCATATTAGTCAGCAACGGTATACCCATGTACGCAGACACCATCGATACCGTTTATAAACAGATTTCTACCGATCAACCTACTGTGAAATCTATTTTAGAAACGATCATAAAGTCATCTCCGAATATGGCTGGAAAACAGAAGAGATCCATCCCAATGTCCCACAGATTTTCATTTATAAAATCTATTAGAAGAGCGTCCAGAAGAAATGATCATAGCGTATTTATTCGTTATAAAAGTCGTGAAGAAAACCCTACTATACATCCAGCTATAGCATCTCAAACGATACAGTTTATCCCGCTTGATGTCCATGGCGCTGCCATTGGCAGTTTGAATCAAACTGTTGCTAGTTACCGCTGTGCGATAATGGATCAAACACAAACATTCGCGACTGTAAACGTTCATGGGAAGGTTGTGACCCTTGCACCACACTTACCCTATCCATTTAATCTGTGTTTTAATTCAACCAAACGGTAGTTTATGATTCCATTTATCACGTTATTGCTGGTGGTTTTGCCAATCAATTTATACGCAACGGTCCCTCCACATGTTGTGATACAACAACAAATAGAAGCCGAACAGGGTCTTGTGCAATCCTATATGGACTTCGTATTGTCCTCTTATAATAAAAACCCTATGCATATCGCCCAAAAAGCTTATCCTTTTGGTAGCCCAAGTAACCGTAATGCGACCAGTTGGCTTTCAGGGTATGCAGGGCGATATATAGATCATCTCTACACTTCCATCAGCAATAACAAGATCATGATTTATATTACTTACAATCAGAAGCCTTATACACACCCAAGGCTTCGAGGAGCGCGGTTTGTTTTCACGGCTTCTCACAAGAATAAACCATTAGTGATCGAACAATCTAATGCACAAAGCAGGAAAAAAATAACCTCCTGGCAATGCAAAACCAGTTTGCAAAGTAAATGGTTACCAAAGGGACCATTTTATGCATGTACGACTTCTACCAATAGAGTCGTGTCCCATAGATAAGATGTTTACTAGGAGTTACTAATATGGTAAATTTTTATTCAGTATTCCGATTCATGCCAGTGCTTTGGCTGATGTTTGTATCACCAATTTTTGCCAGAAGTGCACTTCATCTTGAAATAGAAAGAGCTACGCAATCTATTAACCACGCAAAAATCATTGATGAGGTTCTATACCTTGCTAAAGTGCAATTTCATGAAGAAGGAGCATTTTTCACTACTCGAACCACGACATATTCTGCAAGTGATACAGAATCCGGGCCCATTGAAAAAATTATTGTCGGCTATGTTACCAGTGTAGATATAAGTGGTAGCGGTGATTTTACACAGGAGCTTGTTGCAACAAGCAATCTTAACCAGTTTGCAGTGGAAGTTAATTTTAGAAGTGATTCGTATATTCCACCGGCAATAAGAGGTAAAAAAGTTATTTTCTTTGCGCTAGGCTTAGGCGCCAACCCAGAGATAATTGATAAATCTTCCCTTGAATCTGGTGATGCAACCGATCGATCCATTACAGATTTTATTTGTAGTAATCCGACTCAATCTAGCAACACAAACTCTACGAATACCGTCAACGATGGCCTGGCACTTGGTCATATTCCTCTTGGTGATGCAAGTAATAGCAGTACTAATATTTTGAGAAGCGCCAACAATGCATTTAGTAAATGCTACCCTGTTTAAGATTTTTTCTTTTTTTGTTGATTCTTCTTGATACGTGATAGTCAGTATGATAGTTTTATTAAGAGTTAATTAGGTTTTTTTACTATGAGTTTATGCACCATTTTCATTTCTGCACTTGTTTTACTATCTGCATCGACTGCGAAGGCGCAAATGTCTGGTCTCCGTGGCGAGATCACCCGATTTGTCAATCAAATCGACGAAGCTTCGGGAGCGGTAAGCGATGCCATGGCGTCATTCACTGCAGAGTTTAGTAGTGGTGCTGCAGTTGTCTCAGATCGAAGCTATTCATTCACCGGGACAGATATCGCGCAGAAGCAAAACCCGATAGCAAGTATCAGATACGGCTATGTAGATTCTCACTCGGACTTCTTCGTTGCCTCTGG
>CAXGBK010000014.1:0-3497 GCA_964008345.1 uncultured Coxiella sp. | reverse complement strand
TACCAGTTTCAGGGAGAAAAGATAACGTTTGTAGTTGGTCAGATAGTGCTTTTTTGAAATCGGCAAAGTGCTCATCTGAGTTTTCATCGATTTCTTCAATCTCTTGCAGGATGCTTTTTAGGGTGTTTTTTGATAGGCGCTTTTCATATTGCGAGAGTTTACTACTAACACTTGGGTCACAGTTTTGTAGATTTAGTTGCGTACTTATTGCATTTTGAAGCGTTAAAATAACTTGCTCTTGGCGAAACGACAACGATGCATTATCGACCAGTTGCTGTTTAATCGTTGTCCGCTCAGCTACCAACTTATCCATACTGTCTTGAAGTTGGCTCTCCATTAAAGGTTCTTGCAGAATAAGGTCAATATTAAGTAATCTTTTCTGGAGTAAGTTTGACAGATCGCTATTTTCTGAAAGGGCTACAAAAGATTGTGTAGATAGGTCACGCAGTTGGCAAAGACGCACATAAGCATTATAGAGCCCGCAGGCAACAGTCATAACAGCGGTTCCAGCAAGGAGAGGGATGGCAACAAGAATGGCTTCTGCGGCGGGTGATTGGGTGATAAGTGAAAAAATACTACTTATAGCAGGAATCCCGATTGCGGCAACAGGAGGAGCAAATATACCAACCCCAGCTACTAAGACGGTAAGCAGTACAATAAAGGACAAAGCAGTGGCTACATGACCTATACGACGATTGATTTTTTCAAAAAGTTGATGATTGGCATATGGATAATGAAAAGAAAAACGGTCATTGATTTGACCAGAGACGCTATCAATAAGGTCTCTAATGTAAGTAACATATTCTTGTACATTGTTTTTTGACATAATGCAGTAAGTTTGTAAGTGGCCAATCAGATATATAGCAGATATTATAATTTTTTCCTGTTTTTGTCATAAGAAATAGGAATAGAGCCCATCCGGCTCTACTGTATAGTGTGGCAAAACGATGATTATCTGGTTTTAGAATCCAGTGCGAGGCACGGAACGAGAGCCAGTATTTTCACATGGCATATTAAATAGTTCTTTGATTGATAGGGTTAGTTGCAAATGGACGTAGGTCTGAATCCAAGATTGCATATACGACAAAAGATAGCAAAAACGATAAGATGGTAACGAAAAAAATACGCAATAAAACGATGGTAGAAGCACAGTGGGGTTACAAACTACTTTAGCAATTATTGGGGACCCTTACTTATGCGAGCACGCTTGCTTTTGGATTCTACCGCCCCTGTTTTTCCGAAAAGCCCATGCTGTAATAAATCAACAGACTTACCATAGGGCCCCAGAATTACATTGTTTAAGAACGCTTTTAGCCAAGGGACTTTTTTTGCATGCTCTAGTAGTCTAATACGCAAAGTATCTGCGTCTTTTATAGAGCCCATCGTATGTTCTTCGGGTAAAAGAACCGTTCTTAAAAGGTTTTGTCTATAAGCACTTCGAGTAGGGGTTAACTCATCGGGATCGAAACTAACAGTAGAATCGATATAAGGCAATAAGAGATTTCGATTACACATAGACAAAAACGATTCGTAGTGGTCTGGTAATGCTATCCGCAATAAAGAAAGCATCTTGGGCTGTTCATTGCAGTATTCCCTAAAATTTTCTTCAATTAATTTATGATGGTAATTTCGTAAAAGTGCAACTACAGAGCTTGGGCAAACACGAGAGGCTAAACTATCCCAGCGAGGGTCTTTCGATGCAATATCTGAAAGGATATCGGAAAAATCCTGGCTCTCAAAAGCAAAGTCGATAATAAAATTACGGCATTTCACCACAAGTTCTGGGGTTGTGTCGTCTACTTCGTAAGAAAGTAGGGCGCGTACTTTTTCTTGTAATAGCATGCGAATTTCGTAGAATGTGTCATGTCCCCCTAAACAAGAAGCAAGAGCAGATGAAATATCATCTTTGATTTCACCGGCAGGAATCCTATTCAAAAGCGGTTGATCGGCAAGATTTTCATCCACAGAACTCGCACTACTAGAGCTGGTCATAGTGGAAGGACTGCCCATTCTATCACAAGCTTTTTCAAAAAGTATGAGCAGTATACCTAGGTTATGCCGCTTTAGAGGATAATCGAGCTTTGCCAATTCTGCATCTCTGGCAAACATATCGACGTAACTAGCTCCTGAAGGCGTTTTGCCAAGAAGGATAAAGCCTTGATGTGGATCTGATTGTGCTAATTTTTGATAAGATGCTAAATCTTGCTTCATAGCATCCTGCAAATAACGGTTTTTGAAATACGCATCGATGTATGTTTCGGGAATGGTAGTTTCCTTTTGAAGTCTGGTGATGGTTGCATCCTCCGATTGATCAACAGGTACAAGTTCGTAAGCTCTTTGTAGGAGTGTATTAATATTGCTCGTTATTAATTGGATATCATTGTTTCTGTTTTTTGGATTTTTTTTAAAAAAATGCGCATTTGCTGCGAATAGAGAGAGTAGATCATCAAGAGAAGTCTGTGAAGAGATAGTAGCTAGTAGTTTTGCTTGCTGCATAATAGATTCCTTTTTCTCTAGTTTATAATTTTTAGCTTAAAAATAAAAATTAAAAGGGCCCGAAGGCCTTTGAAAATTATTCGAATGGGTATTTTGGAATGTTACCGTGAAAACACGATAGCATCCTTGCCTGCAAGAGCATCATTTTCTCTTATAGATTGGACACTATAGGCAAAATCTCTACCGATTTTCAATTCGCGCTCAGTCCCGTTGCCCCAGTCTCTACGGATTTCTGCTGCCTTTACCGCGCCTCTGACCTTGTTGCAGATTATGGGTGCAGCATAAGACATTCCGAATAGGAATGGGTAAGACATCGCGGCAGCGGCTGTGGCTGGATTTGCATGGCAAAATGCTGAAAAACTTGCAGCCGTGTTTGGCCCTGCAACAACGCTTGCAAGAGCGTGGCCAGTTGCTGCAATGCGAGCAGTGACCGGGTTAAAGTAAGGGCCATATGGTCCAAAAAGTGCTGAAAGCGGGTGCGCCATCGCCGAAACAGATCTAGCTACACCAGTAGCTACAAATCCGCTTGCATACATCCCATTTGTGTGTGCTTCTCGTAATCCTCTTGGGATTGCATTTGTCATTCTGTTCATAAATTTCATAATTTACCTCTGTTTTCTTTGCTCAAGAACACTTAATTTCCGTATGGTACTATAAAAATCGACCTTATGCAAGCTTTTTTTATTTTTTCTGTAATTATACCTGTATGTGGATATTAAGATAATGGATAAGTACATTGTAGTATATATCTCACTGGAATGCAAGTCTGTCTTTCTGTTTAATGAAAGTATCGCTTATGGGTGCTAGAGATTAATTGGTTTAGAGTATAATATAGCTTTATACTTTTTATAAGATTATTATGCGTGAAGACCGTGGTTACATAAATATACTGGTGCTTGGTGCAGATGGTAGGATGGGCAGGCTCGCCGTTAAAGAAATATCAAGTCGCCCAGACATGCAGGTTGTTGGCGCATTGGTCCGTGGGGATTCGCTAAGCTTAG
>CAXGBK010000013.1:0-20744 GCA_964008345.1 uncultured Coxiella sp. | reverse complement strand
TTTTTTCAGCAAAAAAACCATTTCTTGTCTATACAAAAACACCTTTCAATCGAGCAAGTTATCATGGCAGAGAACACCAATCAGCAGCAACGACCACCACAAGAACAATTTGGATCAGTCGGAACCACCAGTCCATTCCAACTTCCAAAGTTACGCCCTCAAGGTTTAGTCAATATCATTTTACAATACAGTTTTGTTAACGGTTACGATTGGCACAGTCTAACAACAGAACATGATCCATTTTACAGCCGTAGAAAAGAGATACTCGATAGCATTCTTCAAGCTATTCGCAACTACATTCGAACCCATCCATCCGACAGCTCACTGAACGAAGATCTTATCATAAACCTCGTAGATTGCTATTTTAATCACGAACACATCTGTTTTGAAGGAGACATCCCAGAAGAAATACAAAAAATCACCCAACAAGTCTACGAGCGCAAAAAAGAACAATACGATGTCTGTCAATTAGAAGCTGAACCGGTCGTTATTGAAAACTTTCTATCTCAAATACCCAAAAAAACCCATCATCTAGAAGACCAATACTGCATCAGCATCAGCAAAGACTTAGACCTTATTCTGGATAAAAACACCATGAGGGTTCACAAAGTAAGTACTGCCTGGACTACAAGTGATAACCAAGAAGCCTGCAAAAACGCTGCAAAAACATGCATGCGATGGTATTTCTCCACCCATCAGCTAGAAGATATTCTAGAGCAATATCACAACGGATTTTCCATTCCTATCACCAGTGAAAATATTATTTTTCAACAAGAAGCCAATAAAGAAGCCCATCGTATTATCCAACAATATAAAGCCATCCAAAAACCGCACTATCAAGTACTGTTCGAACGCTATAAGCTAATGAGCGACCCTCACTACGAAAACCTCTGCTCCTTTCACTTTGGAAAACCAATACACCATTTATTTGCTAATAACACCTATCCACCTTCTAATCCACAACCGGAACCTTCTGCCCCACCAGCGCCTCCGGGATACTTTTTATAGTTAATCCAGGCTGTAAGGTCGTTGTATCTGCTACTACAGCAATATTATTAGACAAAAAATAGCGCAATGCTCGTTCACGACAGGCCTCTGAAACGAGCACACAGATTGTTTCAGCGCCCATCGCCCCACAACCTTTGGCCGCAATAAAACCTGGGCAACCTTGCTGAAACTTAGCGATTAAAGCCGTTGTGTTCGCTAGCTGCAAAGATTCTGATACCAACCTATTTTGAAACCGACAAAAACTATCTAAAAAAGACGGTTGATCAGCAGCCTCAAAAGCGGCAATAGCTTTTTTCGTTAGCTCTATTAATGGATCAGCAGAAAATCTTAAGCCAGATAAATGCTTAGGGGTCGAAAAAGCCAATCCCGTTCGAACAAGGATAAAAGCTACATCCGCAAAAGGCCAAGATTTACTTACAACACTGGACCGATGCAAATCGGTCATGGCGCATCTACCGGCATATTGTGCAGCAAAGTCGGCACAACTTGGCTGCACACGTCCCTCAACCGTTTCCAAAGTTCTAATACGTGCCAACGTTTCAGAAAAAAACATCGCATCTAAAATAGGTAACGAACCACGCTTTATAAAAGCCTCATACAATAATGCAAACCAAAGATACGCCGAAGAACCACCAAAGCCTTTACCATTAATCCTAACAGAAGTAGCTAACGATACAGGATGCATTTGTAATAACGCCTGCCAAAGCCTTCCGGCTGGAGACATTGGATGCTGACCTATTTCATATAAAAAGCCAGATGGATCTTCTACTTGTCCATATATCAACTGCAATGAAAAAACCGGACCGGTTGCCAACAACAATGCCTGGCCAGAAGACAGCACGGCATACTCCCCAAGCAAAAATGTTTTACCAGGCGCAGAAAATGTCAGCCCACACCCTGGTTTCATACTATCGATGCCCGCTTTCGAATCGTCTCTAACAAACCCTTTAATTTCAGCGCATCGATCACCCCATATCGCGACAAATAAGCCGTAGCACTTGCATGCAACTGTTGATGCTCTATATCATTACGCGTCAGTCCCATCATTAAATTCTCCATATGCAACCGCATGTGACCTTGCGTAATACCTTCTTGTGACAGTGCCTTTAAAGCCGCTAAATTCTGCATAAGCCCAACCCCCGCACAAACCTCTACCAACGCATCTCGTGTTGATACACCTAAGCAGCGAAGCGCCATTTTAGCCATAGGATGAACACCTGTAACACCACCAACTACCCCACAAGGAATCGGCATCTTCAACGCACCGATAAGCATTTCACGATCTATAGACCACGTAGCTAACGGCGCATACTGTACAAAAGAGCCAGCATAAGCATGGGCTGCTGCACCCGCGGCACGTGTATCATTTCCTGTTGCCGTTAATAAAGCATCCACCCCATTCATAATACCTTTATTATGCGTAACAGCGCGATAAACATCTTGTTCTGCGAAGTGACTCAATGCAACAATCGATTCAGCTAATGAGGGCATAACATGCTCAAAAGCAACCTGAGCAACAACCAAAGATTGCGGCTGATGATTAGATAAAATAGCCGTTAATGGCTTCTGTTTTGTCCACCGAAAAAGATAAACACCCAATTGCTCACAAACCATATTTATAAAATTTGCGCCCATCGCATCAACTGTATCTAGCAAAATATCAACCACCAATGTCCCTTCTGAGAGACATCTAACCCGAAGATCTTTCGCGCCTCCACCGCGTGCAAGCATACGTTGGGCTAATGTTTGATTAACATAAGCCAAAATGGCGTCACGACGTTCTATAATCCGATTCGCTAAGACATCATTATCACAACGCCCATAAAAAAGCTGCCCCCAACAACCTCTACTTTGAACCTTTGCAGTCAGCTTACCAGATGACCGCAACCATTTTGCCATATGATTGAGAGCAGCAACCACACTTGTTTCTTCGCTAACAAGCGGTATCATCCAAGACTGATCGTTCAATCTAAAATCTTGTACAATTGAAAAAGGCATGGGCCAAGACCCTACCACATTCTCACTACATATATCATTAACACGGCTCATCTCTTCAGAAGAAGAGGTTTGTAACAGCCTATACTCTTGATCGGTAATCAAACCTTGCGAGCGCAACCAATCCCTCCGCGCATCAACCGACCATCTATAAAACGCCTCTTTCTTACTCATTATGCTAAAAACCCATACTATGTATCAAAGCAAGTATAATGCATTATTGCCCCACTCTACAGCCCCAGATCCAAAACCTTTTATCCAACATCTTACTAAAACATGCATAGTTGACTTCCATACTATTTACCCGTATAACTACACTATAATTGTATTTTAGGGAATAAAACATGAAAGCACTATGGAATCTAATAGCCGAAGAGAACCTGATTAAATCCATTGCTATAACCATTACTGCAATAGTCTTGCACGATATATATTTTATGAGAAATGGGAAAAAACAGCTGTTCCTTCCCAAAAGTATTACCCATTCAAAACAAGCACAATCGCTCCTAAAAAAATTAGGAGTCACTCCAAATATCACAGCTCTTGCGTATCAAAAATGGCATACAGGCCCCATCAGCAGAGAAGAACTAAGATTGTTAGAAAAACTAAAAAAAGAAATCCCAAGTAGCCATAATTTCCAAGAACTAACAGCCATTGGCGTTCTACAAAGAAAGCAATCCAGTCAGATGGAGCAAAAACCCAAAGAAGTTATTGTAAAAGAATGCGTCAAAAACCTTCTTGCCAGCCTGGCTCAACAACCTGATTCCGTGCAAGCACTGGAAAATGCATTACTTGCTATCCATTTTTCCATGGCAAACAACGTTCAGCTAACAGACCTCTCCAACGATACAGAAACCCTGTTACCCAATAACAACGAACTCGCAAAAAGCTACTTAAAAACATTGTTTGACGAGAGCGAAGACCTACTATCTCTAGAAAAAGCCCTATTTGAAAAACTAGTCAATAGTCCCAATACAACAGCCACAACATTCCAAGCTTTAGGATATTCTCAGCACGCACAGAAGCAATATGAAGCAGCACACAAAGCTTACAATGAAGGTATTAAGATGGCCATTGCAACACAAGACCACGCCCCAATATCCTTACTACAACTACTTGTTATAGAAAATTACCTAAAATCCAACGGAACAACATCAGAGTCAAAAACTATACAAGATTTATTTAGTGACATCGAGCAAAATACGGAATTTTGTGGTAAAAGCCCTATTTGGATGCTAAGAAAAGTCCAATTCAACCTCCATCAAGGTAAAACGTTTGATGATGAAAACGAAAAACTACTTCAAGCTATTAAAGAAAGTATAACAGATAACAACGCCTCATGGCCAAATGAATTCAATACAGCCCCCCAAAAAGCACTGCAAAAAATACAGGAAGAGTTAGATACTTATAAGCCATCTAACATGGAACCGGCGTGGCAAGATGGTATTAAAAAACTATACAATGAAGATCACCCTCATCAGACTGCTGCGGCCTCAGCATCTCTTGGGTAAATGGTTAACGTTGATACAGTGATCGACAATTACACGTCTACAACACCCAAAACCTAGGGAAGCTATCACATATAAACAAGGATCGAGTAAGAATATGAACCCAGAAGTAATACTTGTAGACAAAAACGACCAAGTCATTGGCACCGCTGAAAAACTGCGTGCACACCAAAAAAACCAACTACACAGGGCCTATTCTGTTTTTTTATTTAACAACGAATTAACCCATGTTTTACTACAAAAAAGACATCCCGAAAAATACCATTCTGGCAATCTTTGGAGTAATACTTGTTGTAGCCACCCACAGCCTCATGAAAACATCATAGAAAGCGCAAGGAAAAGACTACTATACGAAATGGGCATTCCCTGTGACAGGTTACACCATGCTGGCACACTGCTCTATCAACATAGCTTCGATAATGGTATCCATGAGCATGAGTTAGACCATATTTTCATTGGCATCATTGAAGAAATAGCCCCTAAACCGCACCAAGAAGAAGTAATCGATACGCAATGGATCCACACCGAGAAACTAGCATCGCTACTTAGCAAAGAACCCAAAACCTTCACCGTTTGGTTTGCTGAATGCTTCGCAATAGCCTGCAAAGAAAAGCAAAAATTAGAGAGCACATCCTTTAGCGCCTAAACGCGCATCTTGCCAAGCTGTATATTGTTGTATTATAAGATTGTCAATGCGGTTGGTTTTTATAAACATCACTTCAAGTGGATGAAGACTCAAGCCGTAATTGCTTCGTTCATCATAGTGCAGATCGCTATGATACCGATCCATTATCCACTGCATAAACCTAGACCAATACGTATTAGCATATAAACCATACGGTTTCTTTATCGATACAACACTCGTATTTAAACCATCTATATAATAACCTGCTTGTCGTATCGACTGCGATGCAGCCACTTCAAACTGTTTTATATAGGCTAGTTTACCGTCACGCTGCAAAACATCATTAGCACGACCCTCGCTAAAAATATCAGCATCTAGCAACACACGAAGACCCACTTTATCGGTTGCAAATGCCATAGATTGAACATGTTCCTGATTAGCCGATTCGTGTAACATTTTATTAACACTCGCACCCGTCAATTTTATTCGCGCATCCAATTGTCTTGTGAAATAATATGGCCAATACTTCATTGTCAAATACCTAGGCAAAAAAGGACCGCGCACGGTGTCATTCAAGAAAATAAAAGCGTCGTATCGCGCTAAATCCATCTTAGAAAGCGCGTAACTCCATGCGGCAAAATCTCCACCTCTATTTAGGCGATATAGCACTTTTACATTAGACTGCTTAGGCAGTACAAAATCAGCCTTATCACCATTAACGACAAACCAGTAATCGTAATTTTTACAATCATGCACAGCATGTCTTCGAAAAAAATCAACATTCTCTAATGCATTATCTGTTTGGTAAAAAGCATAAACGATTGCTATTTTGGAGTGGACGTCAGGGGAGAGAGACGCAGAGGCAGCATCTGTTAGGCCTAGAAAACATAAAATAACCCCATACAGAAACATAGAAAGAACGATCCAAGCAACATGGCTATGGGTGGACTTGAACCACCGACCTCAGCATTATGAGTGCCGCGCTCTAACCAGCTGAGCTACATAGCCAATAGAGCCACATTATCTAAAAAATATAAGCCGATGTCAAGATAAAACATACAAGTCAAGCATTTTAGCAAGCCCTTAAACGCCGATTAGCAAACACCTGTTGATTCTTTCAAATCAATTAAATACTATCTCATGGCATAGAAAATCACATAATGTTCTTGTATCACCAACGACATTATGTTAAAAAATATCGTTAGTCCAACCACGGGAACTGATCATATGAACTTAATCAGATTATTAGGCATAGAAGCTTATACAGAAAGCGATACCGAAGAATATATGAACAGTAACCAAATCAACCACTTCAAAGAACTACTCATCGCTTGGAAAACCCATCTTCTGCAATCTGCAGGGCAAACTGCCACTTATCTACAAAACGACGATAACCAACATCCTGATATCACAGACAGTGCCACACAAGTTGAAGAGCATGACAATCGAATACGGTTTAGTGAACGAGAGCGCAAGTTAACCAACCGTATCGATTCTACCGTTCACAGCATTGAAGATGGTCAATACGGTTTCTGCGAAAGTTGCGGTGCAGAAATTGGGGTTAAACGACTTGAAGCCAGGCCTGTAGCGAACTTATGTATTGACTGCAAAACATTAGCTGAGGAAGCTGAACAGGTATACTAAACCATGACACGAAACGTTTTTCTGGTAACACTTATTTTATCAGTAATCATTGCAACCCTAATCAGCCTTGCACCTAACGAAAACTGGGGCAGTATCTACGAAGAAATCGCTGCCAGATCAGGCATGCTTCTTGACAACACTTTAAAGCTTCTTGCCATCCTTGGCCTAATCAAATATCTATTCCTTGACCAGAACTTTGCAAAAAATCACTAATCAAATCCTACACAAAACACATGTCCAAGGAAACGACTTCCTCATCATTCAACGTCCACTAACCCTTGACTTGGACAATCGTGAAGCCATTAGAAAATTAGCACACAGACAATTTGGTATAGGATGCGACCAACTATTTTTCATCACCATCACAAAATCTGTCTGTCAATGTGACATTTATAATCGTGATGGTAGCCCAGCAAGTTTCTGCTTAAATGGGCTATACGCCCTAGCACAAACACTATTTATCCTCTACCCCAATACGACTACAACCTGGACATTATGTGTAGAGCAACAAACCGCTCAAGCGATCCAAATAAACGACAAAGTCCTTTTAGAAATCCCAACCCCTAAAACCAAGATTCATCCTATATCTTTACCAAACAGACCTAACACGCTTGCCTTTCACTTACATGTTGGCAACCCACATATACTTATACCAACCGATAATATCCATACATTTCCCTTACGTGAAGTAGGTCTGTCACTACAAAAAACCACAGACTTTGCAGACGGCATCAATGTAAGCTGCTTCACGATTCATCATTCCGCAAAAGCCGACATACGAACTTTTGAAAGAGGCTGTGGCCTAACCTACAGTTGTGGTAGTGCAGGCCTATCACTTGCATTAATCTACTGGCAAAAACACCACGCCAACACCCTCACAATCCAACATCCTGGCGGAAGCAATACCTATTGTCGCCAAAAAAACCACATACAAGTGCAAGGAGAATATCAATACATCGCAAAGCTGTATTACGCTATGGACACTTCTCTAGAAAAAATTCCGGCTCTACCTGAAGTTTAACCCCAAGTTGCCGTTTAACAGACCCAATAGCATCGGCCACAAAACGCTCCAATTTAGCACGTGTAGAGCCACCATTATGGATAAGAACAATAGGATTGATAGGCGATAGGAAAAAATTTTGATCAACAAACCCAAACCATCCTGTCACGCGGAGTAACTCCCCTGCGAAAAACTTCATTCTAGATCGATCAACAGAAATAGCATTCAAACCTGGTTGCTTTAGCATTAAAAAACGGGCGGCCTCACTAGACAAGACAGGGTTGATAAAAAAACTACCTACCGTTGCTATTTTTCGCCAATCTGGGAGACGCTTTTTTCTGATAGCCATAACCGCTTCACAAACGTTTTCAGGAGTAACAGCAAGATTATGTGTATCCAAAAACTTTTTGAGCCTTGGGTAAGTCAAACAACATCGAGGTTTTTTTGACAACCGCAATGTAACAGAGATAATCACATACCTTCCCTTGGCATCGGTTTTAAAAACACTCGTTCGATAACCAAACAAACATTCGCTATGCGATAAAACCACGGTTTTACGCTGCCATCTATCCCAAACATGCGCACAAACAAAAAAATCGGCAAGTTCGACGCCGTAAGCCCCAATATTTTGAATAGGCGCAGCACCCACTGTCCCAGGAATCCAAGCAAGGTTCTCTAAACCGTAATAAGAACGATTTAAACAACCTATCACCAACTCATGCCAATCCTCTCCAGCCGACACACAAAGTTCAACATAATCATCACACTCTGACTGAACAACAACACCCTTCATCTTATTAACTAAAACAGCACCGTGATGAAGGTTAGGAAGGACAACATTACTCCCTGAGCCAAGAACGATAGCATCAGACCATGAGGATGGGTACTCTAAAGCGTCTTGCAATGAATGAAGAGAATCAAAAGGTCGCAATGACAAACAATCCGCACGCAAACGCAAGGTATGATAAGATTCTAACGAGCAGACCATTATTGTTTATATCCTTTGATCGATGTGGGCCTACTAGGACTCGAACCTAGGACCAAATGATTATGAGTCATCTGCTCTAACCAACTGAGCTATAGGCCCGACAAGATACATATGATACTTCTTTTTACCACAAACGCCAAGCATTTTTATAAAAAAAACAAAGATTTTATGATAAAAAAACAGTCTAGCATGACGCTAAACGCACGCAAACTAAAAAAATTTGCTTTCAAACAACCAAATAATGTAAAATAGCATAACTTCATTCACATAATCACTATGAAATACAGCACCAGTGAATTCAAAAACGGCCTCAAAATCATAATCAACAACGAGCCATACACCATTGTCGAGAACCATTTCGAAAAACCTGGTAAAGGACAGGCATTTACACGGATTAAAATCAAAAACCTACTCAACAACAAAGTTCTTGAAAAAACCTACAAATCTGGACACTCTGTCGAAAAAGCAGACGTTGAAGAGAAGACCATGACCTTTATTTATCGAGAAAATGACAATTTTTGTTTTATGGATCCAGAGAGCTATGAACAAGTAGAAATCCCACTCAGCATAGTAGAACCGACCATTCCCTGGCTACTAGAACAAAATAGCTGCCAAGTACTATTTTGGAACCAGCAAGCTGTAACCGTTACCCCGGAAAACTTTATAGACATTGAGGTGATAGAATGCGAACCCGGCGTTAAAGGCGACACGGTAACAGGAGGGGCAAAAAATGCCACACTATCAACAGGGGTGCAAATCAGAGTCCCTCTTTTCATCAACAAAGGCGACATCCTAAGAGTAGATACCCGAACCGGTAGCTACGTCTCTCGAGGCTAAGGCTATATACATGTCTAATCAACCCAACCTCACGATTACCGACGCAGCCGCTCTGAAAGTCCACAGCATCATTCAAGCAGAAGATGTAACCGACCTAAAACTGCGCACTTACATTACAGGCGGAGGCTGCCAAGGATTTCAATACGGTTTCGCATTAGAGGAAACAGAAAAAAACAACGACCTAGTATTTCAAAAAACGCTTAAAGAAACACAAACTATTACCATCATTATTGACCCTATAAGCATGCAATACCTTGACCACTCTACAATTGATTACGTTGAAGATACACAAGGAGAGCGATTTATCATACGCAACCCAAATGCCAAAACATCTTGTGGATGCAATCGCTCCTTTAGCACCTAACCCACCAAAGATAAACTCGAATTAATATGCTCACTCAGCTCTTCTAAACCCGTCTTATCGTGTGCAGAGACTCCAAAAACCTCGACCTTTAATGCACGCTCTGCACAAAAATCGATTACCTGCTGATGCAACCGACGACGCCCATCTCGCCTAACACAGTCCAACTTATTCAAAATAACCACCACAGACTTTCCCATCTCAGAAAGAAGATCAAGCATATCTTGATCGTTCTGTAGCAAAACATGTCTAGCATCCATAATCATATAGGCGCACACCAAACTATGCCTCCTTTGCATATAGCGCCTAATTAAAGACTTCCAGTGCTGGCGCATCCCTTTATCCACTTTTGCAAAACCGTAGCCTGGACAATCGACCAATCTTGCATGATTCTGTACATTATAAACATTTAAGCACTGCGTCCTTCCTGGCGTTTTGCTTGTCTTAGCCAGCTTTTTCCTAGAGCACAAAGCATTGATAAGGCTTGATTTACCTACATTTGACCGCCCAAGAAAACACACCTCTAGGCCGCTATCCTGCGGCAATTCATCAAATCGATAACAGCTCTTCGAGAAAACCGTTTGAGAGAGAGAAACCACCATTAGACCGCAACACCCTCTCGAATATCATGCTTTGCCTCATAAAAAGATACACACTGCTGCATAGACCTGGGTTTGATTTTGCCTGAATACCCAGCTGAGCCAAACGCCTTAAATCGGTCCTGACAAACCGCTTGCATAGCTTGTAATGAAGCCTTCAAGTATTTTCTAGGATCAAACGCTTCCGGATGTTCTACCAAATAGGCTCTAATAGCTGCTGTCGCAGCCAAGCGCAGATCGGTATCCACATTCACTTTACGAACGCCGTGTGCGATCCCTCGTTGAATTTGCGCAACCGGCACCCCGTAGGTTTGCGGCATATTTCCACCATTGGCGTTTATAACGCTTAGCAAATCCTGAGGCACCGATGATGATCCATGCATCACTAGATGCGTATTGGGACATTTTCGATGAATAGCGGCAATTTGATCAATGGCTAAAACTTGATCCGTAGGGGGCTTGGTAAATTTATAAGCTCCGTGGCTTGTGCCTATTGCAATAGCAAGCGCATCAACACCTGTTAGCGCGACAAATGAAGCGGCTTCATCTGGATCGGTCAACAACTGCTTTTTCACAAGGACACCCTCTGCCCCCGAACCGTCCTCGTCGCCGGCTAAACCGGTCTCCAAAGAACCTAAACACCCAAGCTCACCCTCAACAGACACCCCACAAGCGTGTGCCATCTCAACAACCTTTTTCGTAACCCGAACATTGTAGGCAAAATCTGTTGGCGTTTTCATATCTTCTGCTAAAGAACCATCCATCATCACTGAGGTAAAACCCAACTGAATAGATCGCTGACACACTGCAGGAGAAGCGCCATGATCCTGATGCAGACACACCGGGATATGCGGCCACTCAGCAACGGCTGCCAAAACCATAGCACGAATGAACTCAGGACCCGCGTATTTCCTAGCGCCAGCAGAAGCCTGTAAAATAACCGGACTGTGCTCTTTTTCTGCGGCTAACATGATTGCCCTAATCTGCTCAAGATTATTTACATTGAACGCCGGCATCCCAAAATCATTCTCTGCAGCAAAATCCAACAACTCTCTTAATGTAACTAAAGCCAAAATATCTCCTTGATCTTTATCTCGTTTAGATTAAAATATACACAAACAGTTTACCGTATCCAGACCATGAATCCAATACCAAAAATCACTACCCCCAATATTAACAAAGAAACAAAATTTAGCACATTCTTTATTATCTTTGTAACAACGATAATAACGGCCTTATGCATCTATTATGCACCTTTTCTTTCAAAAAACTTAAATATTGTGTATGCGCTCCTTTCAGGACTTATATCATACCAAGCCAGTAATAAACTGGGGTTATGGCTCAATTACAACCCTAAAGAAGAAACCCCCTCACGCCGTTTAATATATTTATGTTGCGCCTATACAACAAAACTGATATCGTTCACTATGTTTACTTATTTTTTTATGAAAACACATCCTAATATGGCAATACAGTACATAACAGGATCCCTTATGGGTATTACCTATTTCTGGTTATCAAACAGTCTAAGAGCAACATGAGTAACGAAGGCATTAACTCGACACAATATATCAAACATCATCTTGTACACTTACAGTACGATATGACCACTCAGCAATTGGGTAATGGCGGATTTTGGACGCTTAATTTAGACACCATCTTTTTTTCTGTTCTTATGGGCCTTGCATTCTTAATACCCTTTAGCGTTGCCGCACGATTTGCACGGCTAGAGAATCCATCACGAACGCAAAATATCGTAGAAATACTAGTCAACTACGTTAACCAACAAATAAAAGAAAACTTATATATAGAAGACGCGACAATAGGCGCATTAGGACTTACCATTTTTGTATGGGTTTTTATGATGAACTTTATGGACTTAATCCCAGTTGATCTTTTTCCCCAAATCGCACATCACATGGGCATCCCATATTTAAGAGTTGTGCCTACTGCAGACATCAATCTAACTTTTGCCCTGTCATCATCTGTGATTTTTCTAGTTTACTATTATGGCGCAGTGTTCAATGGCATCATGGGACTAACATATGAAATCCTCTCTGAGCCTTTCGGCATCTTTCTTTTCCCGCTCAATTTAATCAAACACATACTATCAGATGGGGGCAAAGCCATCTCGTTAGCACTCCGCCTTTACGGAAATATCTATGCCGGAGAAATCATTTTTATTCTAATAGCACTCTCCCCTGCTTATTTACAATGGATGTTTGCAGGAGCATGGCTGGGATTCCATCTATTCGTTATCACCATACAAGCATTTATATTTATGATGCTCACAATCGTCTATATCAGCCTGATGAGGCATGAACACTAACCCAAAATGGAGGAAAAATTATGGACATGATCACACACTTAGCTAACATTCAAACAACGACTATTGCAGCCGTTAGCACTATTATTAGTATCGGAGCTTTCTCAACAGCCATGGGATTTACGTATCTTGGTAGTAAATTTTTAGAGTGCACCACAAGACAACCAGAAATAGCTTCTATGCTGCAAACGCGTATGTTTATGCTTGCAGCGCTACTAGATGGGGTAACCATGATTGGGATCGGTGTATCGTTATGGTTTAGTACAGCCAACCCATTTATGTCAGCACTGATTGAAGCCAGCAAACAAATAGCCTAACGTTAAAATGAATATTAATGCCACGCTCTTTGTAGAAATTGCCATTTTCTTTGTTTTCGTACTACTCACTATGGAGTACGTTTGGAAACCCATACTAACGATCCTAGAAGAACGCCAACGACAGATCGTTCAAGGACTAAGGGATGCCGACCAAGCTCAGCAAACATTGGAGCAGGCAAAAGAAAGTGGCGATTACATCATCATGGAATCGAAAAAACAAGCCGCCAATATCATCAGCGAGGCCCAAAGAAAAGCTGAGACCATAATTCAGGACAGTAAAGCAGCGTGTAAAAAACTAAGAACACAAACCGAAAAACAGTGCCAAGAGGCCCAGCAAACCATGTTGAAACAAGCGCAAAACAACGTTCAGAAACAAATAACCACCCTGTGTATTATCACCTGTCAAAAAATACTAGGAGAAACAAACTTACACAAAGATTTAGAGAACAAGATTCTAACCTACTTTTCTAATGAAGGGAAAGCATGAGTCAAGCCGCCAACATATACGCCCAAGCACTACTACAAACAGGCCACTCTTGGGAAGATAGGGTCAACAGCCATCTTGTAGCACTCGGCAACCCAAAACTGCAAGAATTCATCAAAGACCCGTTTACGCCAAAAGATAAACTATTAGATATACTCAACACCATACAACCGTTACAAAAAGAAACCAGAGCACTATTCGACATCCTATTAAAAAACAAAAAACTGCTACTACTTCCGAAGATTATGCAGGCTTACCAACACATGATCCAAACAAAAAACGCCATCCATTCCGTAACAGTAACCACAACAAAAAAAGTTGACGCCCATATCCAAAAAGGCATAGAAGCATTTGCAAAAAAACAATTTCCTAAACAACAAAAACTGGCATTTAGCTACCAAACCAATTCTAAACTCATAGCAGGATTTACACTAAAACAAAATGATATATTTGTAGACTGCTCTATCCTTGGCCAACTTCAACAACTTCATGAAACACTATTGGAGCATGACACATGAACAACCAATCATTAAACACCAACGAGATAGCCTCCATCATTGAAGAGAAAATCAAATCTTTTCAGATTGAAAGGCAACAAAGCCATCAAGGAAAAATCGTCAGCATCAAAGATGGCATTGTTCAAATCTATGGACTTGAAAGCGTTGTTTCAGGAGAAATGCTTGATTTTGGGAACAACTTATTTGGCATGGCACTAAATCTTGAAGAAGACTTAACAGGCGCCATTGTCTTGGGCAGCACAAAAGGCCTCCAAGAGGGCGACGTCGTAACAGCAACCACACATATCTTAAAGGTCCCCATCGGAGAAGCCCTACTAGGTAGAGTTGTCAATGCGCTCGGCCATCCTATAGATAACTTGGGGCCCATTAAGGCGACCGAGCATACTGCGGTCGAAAAAATAGCACCGGGTGTAATATGGCGTGAATCCGTCGATGAAGCGCTCCAAACAGGTATCAAAGCCATCGACACCATGACCCCGGTTGGCAAAGGACAACGAGAATTAATCATTGGTGATCGTGAAACAGGCAAAACATCCATTGCAATTGATGCCATCCTCAACCAGAAAAATACCGGCGTAAAATGTATTTATGTAGCTATTGGTCAAAAAGCTTCATCGGTTGCCCAAATTATGCAAACGCTTCAGGATCACGATGCAATGCGCTACACAACGATCGTCAGTGCTAGTGCAAGCGAAACGGCTGCATTACAGTACATCGCACCCTACAGTGGCTGTAGTATGGGGGAATACTACCGAGACAACGGGCAAGATGCGCTCATCATTTATGATGACCTAAGTAAACACGCAGCTGCTTACCGGCAAATATCGCTACTTCTTAGACGTCCGCCAGGTCGTGAAGCTTTCCCAGGGGATGTTTTCTATTTACACTCCCGATTACTCGAACGGGCAGCAAAAGTAAACGCAGACTACGTTTCTCAAGCAACCAACGGGAAGATTAAAGGCAAAACCGGATCCCTTACAGCGCTGCCCATCGTAGAAACGCAGGCAGGAGATGTCTCCTCATTTGTCCCAACCAATGTAATCTCCATCACAGACGGACAAATATTTCTGGATACAGACCTATTCAACGCAGGCATCCGACCCGCAATCAATTCTGGTCTATCGGTGTCGCGTGTTGGTGGGGCTGCGCAAACAAAAATCATCAAAAAACTCGGCAGTATTATTCGTATTACACTTGCGCAATATCGTGAGCTTGAAGCATTTTCGCAATTTGCCGCTGATCTAGATACGCACACACGCAACCAACTTGAGCAAGGCAAAAAAATCACAGAGTTACTCAAGCAACCCGTCTATCAACCATTATCGATCGCAGAAATGGCCTGTGTTCTCATGCTAAGTAACGCAAAAATCCTTAAGGACATCGCAGCAGAAGACATCACCGCATTCTCAAAAAATCTACTAGAATACATCAACGCACACGCTAAATATTTTCTAGACGAGATTAACCAAAAACCAGAATATAGTGACGCTACACAAGCAAAGTTTGATACGATCCTAGACCAATTCTACAAGATACAATCATGAGCCAAATACAGCAAATCAAACGAACCATACAAAGCACCACCAAAACCAAGAAAATAACAAGTGCTATGCAACTTGTCTCCACAAGCAAGCTGGGCAAATCTCAAAAAATCATGCAAAAATCCAGGCCGTATGCACAAAAACTCACACAGGTACTTGGGCATCTAAGTAGCAATATGGAAATAAAAAAACACCCTTTTTTAAAAAAAAGAATACAAATAAAGCATACCAGCATCTTATTATTTACCAGTGACCGAGGTCTTTGTGGTAGCTTAAACCACACAGCCGTAAAAAAAGCCGAGGAGACCATTCAAGAAATAGAAGAATCTGGCGGCAGCTACGAGCTATTAATCGTTGGACAAAAAGGCATCCAATACTTTGAGAAAGAGCAAAACAACATCACATTCAAAATCGCAAACATCCCAAAAACGCCTACCATTGAATTCATCCAGAGCATGATTGACAAAATTGCAGATCAATATGCCACAAAAAAAACCGACCATATACTGATAATTAGCAATATATTTGCCTCCACGCTGGAACAAAAAATCCAAAAGACCTCCTTATTGCCAATCCAAAATATACCCGTAGCCAATCAGCCATATCAGTGGCAATACGATTACGAACCACAAAAAAATACCGTACTAGATTACCTATTACACCGATACATTGAATACACAGTTTACCAATACCTTAAAGAAAACATCGCTTGCGAGCATGCTGCAAGGATGATGGCAATGAAAAATGCGACAGACAACGCCACTTGCATCATCAACAATCAACAGCTAGCTTATAATAAAGCACGCCAAGCAACGATTACTACTGAAATAGCCGAAATCATATCAGGGGCCGCGGCACTTGATTAAAAAGGAGGAAAACACATGACCACACAAGGAAAAATTGTTAGCATTATTGGGGCCGTCATTGATGTTACATTTAGCGAAGATCACACGCCTAAGATTTACGAAACCTTGTATGTTGAGAGACTGAATTTAACATTAGAAGTACAACAACAACTTGGGGATTCTAAAGTAAGAGCTATTGCGATGGGCAGTACCGATGGCCTTGGCAAAAGCGACACCATCATTGCAACAGGCAAAACCATAGAAGTTCCTGTAGGTAAGGAAACATTAGGACGCATTCTTAATGTACTTGGCGACCCCATTGATGAGCAAGGTCCCGTTCATGCCAAAACCAAAAAATCCATCCACCAAGCTCCTCCGGCTTTTTCTGATCTCAGAACCTCTACAGAAATTCTAGAAACGGGTATTAAAATAATCGACTTACTCTGTCCCATTGCGAAAGGAGGAAAAGTTGGTCTATTTGGTGGCGCAGGTGTTGGGAAAACAGTCAACATGCTTGAGCTGATACGTAACATAGCCGTGGCTCATCATGGTTACTCAGTATTTGCTGGGGTAGGTGAACGAACACGTGAAGGAAACGACTTCTACTACGAAATGAAAAATTCTAAAGTACTTGACAAAGTATCGCTTGTATATGGCCAAATGAACGAACCTCCTGGAAACAGGTTACGTGTTGCAAAAACAGGGCTCACTATTGCTGAAAATTTCCGAGATGAAGGCCACGATGTTTTATTCTTTATCGACAACATCTACCGCTACACACTCGCAGGTGTTGAAGTCTCCGCATTACTTGGAAGAATGCCTTCTGCCGTCGGCTATCAACCTACACTTGCAGAAGAAATGGGGGTTCTACAAGAACGGATCACATCCACTGAAAAAGGTTCTATTACCTCTGTACAAGCCATTTACGTACCAGCAGATGATCTAACAGACCCTTCTCCAGCAACTACTTTTTCACACTTAGATGCAAAAATAGTATTATCTCGGCAAATTGCACAACTGGGGATCTACCCCGCCATCGACCCACTAGAATCTTCTAGTCGTCAGCTTGATATTAATATCGTGGGCAAAGAGCACTATCAAGTAGCTTGTGACATTAAAAAAGTTCTACAACGCTACAAAGAGTTAAAAGACATTATAGCCATTCTTGGTATGGAAGAATTATCTGACGAAGACAAAATGGCCGTACAACGTGCAAGAAAAATAGAAAGATTCTTCTCCCAACCATTCTTTGTTGGAGAAGTATTTACCGGGATTAAAGGGAAATATGTCACGCTGGCAGAATCCTTAAAAGGCTTTAAAGCTATCCTAGATGGCGATTGCGATCATATATCTGAGCAGGCCTTTTACATGGCAGGAACCATCGAAGATGTATACAACAAACAAAAAGAAATGGAAGCATCATGAGCAAGCGTAACATCCAGTGCAGCATTATCCACGAAGATGCAACACTCTTTGAAGGAGAAATTACGTCACTATTTGCCAAAACCACAGAGGGCGGTATTGAGATCTTACCGGGCCACACACCGCTTCTAGCAATTCTAGAGCCATGCAACATTAAAATAACCCAACTAGATGGGAGCCAACCACAAAAAAGCTTCCCTATAAAGGCTGGGATTTTAGAAGTTCAGCCCTACGAAATACATATTCTAGCACACGGAACCCCCACTTTATAATGTCAGAAAAACAACCTATAGCAGCACTTTTAGCTGAAACAACGATAATTATCCTTGCTGCAGGAAAAGGAAAAAGAATGTTATCGGACAAGCCTAAAGCACACAACATCATAGGTAACAAAACATTACTAGACCACGTTCTAGATACCAGTTTTCGGCTCAAAGCAAAGCATGTTATTGTTGTTGTACCGCTAAACAGCACAGAAATCTTTAAAAAAGCTTGTAAGGTTCAGCATCCCACATGGGTAGAACAAGAACAACCACTTGGAACAGCACATGCAGTAGCTTCCACACTAGGAGAGGTAAAAACCAGCCACTGCCTTATATTAAATGCAGACACCCCCCTTATCAAAGAAGATATCTTATTAAAATTAATACACAATACACAAAAAAGCTTAGGTATCATCACAGCTATCCACCCCAATCCACATGGGTATGGCCGCATCATTCGAGATAAAAATCTTGAGATTTCTGAAATCGTAGAAGAACGCGACTGCAACGACATACTTAAAGAAATAACAGAAATAAACGCAGGCATAGGCTACTTCCCAAAAGATTTTTTACAAGAACACTGGCACAAAATACAAAATAACAATCAACAAAAGGAATACTATTTAACCGACTATGTTAAACTCTGGAACCAGCAACACCGAGTTGCCTCCTACACAACGCATAATATCGAGCATATTACAGGTATTAACAACAAATTAGACTTAATACGCTTAGAGCGCCTGTGGCAAAAGAGGCATGCAGAAGAACTCATTAAAAAAGGCGTTCACATTCATGATCCATGCCGTTTTGATTGTCAAGGCGATCTTCACGCTCAATCTGGGGTAACCATAGACATCAATGTCATCATCCGTGGAAAAGTTACTATTGGAAAAAACAGTCATATTGGTGCACATTGTATTTTAGAAAATGTAGCCATAGGCAACAACACTACCATCCAACCCTATAGTTACATACGTAACACAACCATAGGCTCTGCAGCACATTTTGGCCCTTTTAGCTACGCTAGAAACAAAACAACGATAGGAAACCACACTAAAATAGGCTGTTTTGTGGAAACAAAAGAAACCCGTTTAGACGACTACACCAAAGCATCACACCTGACTTACCTAGGGAACTTAAACGTTGGTAAACACGTCAATATAGGTGCAGGCTTTATCCACTGTAATTATAACGGCGTCAATAAGTATTCATCTACCATAGATGATCATGCGTTTATCGGCGCCAATACACAAATCGTAGGACCTTGTCATATTGGAGCATTTGCAACCATTGCTGCAGGATCAACCATTACTAAAAATGCCCCCGCAGAGCAGTTAACCATTGCCCGGTCCAAACAAGTCAGTTTATCAAATTGGCAACGACCAGAAAAAAAAGACATTCTTAATTGTATTAAATAGTCATAATTCACAAAACAGCACTTGTATAAACAACAAGAAAGTGATAAAAATAAGATGTATGTATTAAGATCGTGTATGCGTCTATATCTTAGAAATGTTTCAGCAAACATTATTAGACTATCTGTTTTTATTTTAATTTTCATTCCTGTATTATTTTTTAAAACTGTTTCAGCCATTTTTAGAATACAACCATTGCTCAGTGTCAAAACAAAAAAAACGCCCATCTCTGCCCAATTACTGACGAGCACTGATAGCAATGAAAACATCAACACCCCTTATAATAACAACCCCAAGTCAACATCTTGTTACCCTAAAAATAACAATAGCAACCAGATACCGAACTACACACAGCCTCGCAGAAGGTCTTTTAGTCTCATCGATAATGTCAAACATCACAACGATATGCATAAGATGGGTATCAAAACTAGCTGCATGGATAATATTGAGAAAAAAAGCTTAAAGTGCATGCTAAAAAATTATAATATCAATACAAAAAAAATAATCATGGCGAATCCTTCTAACCTCGATCAACAAGCCCTAGAGATAGTTAAAAAACTTCAGGAAAATATTTTGGCCCATACAAATAAAGGAGGATTAGACAACCTATATCCTAGTGAAGACGAAACAAACGATGTATATAAGGCTATACTGTCTGCGATCGAAAGTGGCGACGGTGCAAAATACCTATCGGCAATTGAAAACATCCTGTCATCTCGATCGAAAGAAGTAAGATTTAAAACAATATAAGCACATAAGTCTATCAAAAAAGATTTTTTTTTGATAGTATCAATTTATTTAAGTTTGATATGTGCGGGATATTTGGAAGCACCTCCTCGAAATTTGATTTTCATAAATTTATAATTCAAGGAATTGAAAGCTTAGAGTACAGAGGGTACGACTCGGCTGGAACAGCACACATAGACGATAACAACCAGATCGTCACACAATTTACAACTAAGAGTATTCAGCATTTACATAGTTCATACCATGCAAAAAAGCTTTGCGCTATTGCGCACACACGCTGGGCAACACATGGTAAAGCTAC
>CAXGBK010000012.1:0-20540 GCA_964008345.1 uncultured Coxiella sp. | reverse complement strand
CTGCTATGATGGGGCGGATCGTCACGGTGGGCTCTTTTATACAGCTTGCTGAGTCAAGTGTTCTTTCAAAGCGGATAGGGTTTTATGCTTGGCAAGAGTATTTGTTTGCGCTTTGGGTGCTGCAGATGCTTATCATGCCTTTTGTTATGATTATTTGTGGATTGGTTTGTCAAATTTCTTTTAAAATGATAGGCATTTTATGGTTGGTTTGGTGTGCTCAGTCTCCTAGTTACCTGCTTCTTTGGTATTTGTCTCGAATGGTATCGATTGTATCAAAAAATGCCTCATTGCTAATGGGGTTGTTAGCCTTACCGTGGTTTTTTCCGGGCATGCTTTTAGCTATGGCTGTTGGTCGGTCTTTAGGTGATTTCAATCATCTAAGCGATACAATTATAGGGATGATAGGCTGGGCCGGCTTGTTGACTTTGCTGCTATCTTCACTGATTATGTGTGTATCTAATCGAGTTTATTTGCGAATGAGAACTGGTGTTTAATGTGTTTGGCTATGCAGCTGCTTCATTGTTTTCGTCCTCGTGGTCCTCAACAATATTCCCTTCGATTTTTTGACGTCTCTCTTCGTTTTCTAATGAATCAATACAAAGTGTGGCCATGGGATTTGCGAGTAGTCTGCCGAGGCCTATAGGGTCTCCTGTTTCGTGGCAGTATCCATACTCTTTTGTTGTGATTCGGTTTAACGATTCTTCGATCTCATGCAGTGAGAAGGTGTTTCGTTGTACCCTAAGTAGGGTGATCTGTTTTATTTCTTCGTTACAGGCGCTATCAAGCGGGTCTGCTTCGAGCTCATTATCATTGAGTATTCCACGGCATTCGTTGATGTCGCGGTTGATGGTGTTTCTTTGCTCTATGAGAATACTCTTAAAGAACGCAAGTTGCTCTTCGTTCATATAATCGCTTGGCGACGATTTTAGCAGTTGCTCTTTTGTTAACATAACGATTCCTCCTGTTTGTCAAATTCCATTTAACGTTAACTAACTTATCTATTATATACCTAAATTCATGGATTTGTCAACTTTATTTAAAAAATTATTAATAATCAACTTGAGGCGGGATGTTGTCCTGGTGTCTTTCTATTTAAGTTTATGATTATATATAAATAAAAATAACCTTTTGTTTTTGGTGGTCCGCTGTTTTAATCGTCGTGTGGCGTCAATTTTTGTTGAAAAATTAATTTTTTATGCTAGAATGTTCATCTAGATTAATTGAGGTTATCCCATACGCAGTAAAAATAAAGCCATTGATTTGGTCAACGATTCTATCCATTTTAAATCGGTTGTTGTCATTGGTGAAGATGGCACAAACTTAGGTGTTCTTAGTACCAAGGAGGCATTAGGTGTTGCTAAAGAACAAGGATTAGACTTAGTCGTTGTAGCGCCCAACTCTGATCCGCCTGTATGCAAAATTACGGATTACGATAAACGACGTTTCTCGATGAAACGAAAGAAGTCACAGAAAAAACAAGTTCGCGTTCAGTTGAAAGAGATTAAGATGCGTCCGGTTATCGATAAAGGTGATTACAATATTAAGTGCGCGAAAATTAGAAGCTTTATCGAAGCAGGTCATCGTGTTAAGATTGTGGTCCGCTTTAGGGGGCGCGAGGTTGTTCATCAAGAAATCGGTGATGCACTGGTGGAGCGCTTGTTGACCGATCTATGTGATTGTGTCCAGGTAGAGCAGATACCAAAGATGGAAGGTAAGCAAATCGTTTTTATCGTTGTTCCGAAGCGTAAGTGATTTCACATTGAGAGGATGGTCTGTGGATTATCTTTTGCAAAAAAAATGGTTAGCACCATTATCCGTTATATTGATATTTGTTTTGCAGTATTTGTTTTTTTCAGTATCAAGCAAAGCCGTTTTTCGCGACGAGCGTTACATACAGAATGTATGTCGTTCTATACATGAAAAACGCCATCCTTATTGGGATCGGTATTTGGTTGTTAGGAAGGCTTTGTCAGCCGAAGACTGCGATGCGCTTGTTTCGGAGAGTGAATCATATGCCAATCAGCATGGATGGGCTAATGATCGACATGTCGATTATCCTACGAATGATAACGCCGTTACAAGTGATTGGCGTAATTATCCTATTATAAGTAAGTTTTATCGCCGTGTTTTGCTGCCCAGAATGTCGAATAATTACGCGCTAATAAAGCGATATTTTGGTATTAATGAGCTTTTTTTGGTGAAATATTCTGCGCAAGGTCAGCGTTCATTAAAATCGCATCGTGACGATAGTGAGTTTAGTTTTATTTTGGCCTTAAATGACGGCTATGTGGGTGGTGGTACCCGGTTTACCGATTTGGGCAAAACCGTGTATCTCGAGAAAGGCGATCTGTTGGTTTTTTCAGGTCAGATGCGGCATCAAGGTATGCAAGTTCGTAAGGGTGATCGCTACTTGTTAGTCGGCTTTTTGAACTACGGTGGTGTTGACTATTGCGATAATTATCTTGACGATGATAGCGACGATTGACCTTAGTTACATATATGTTCTCGTATTTCTCAAATTTTGTTGACATCATGCGGTTTTTTGCATACAATACATCCAAAATTCAATGTTGAGGTTGGCTATGCCTAAAGAAGGAACCAAAAAGCGCAACAGTAGCGCAAAAAAACGTTTTAGATCTGCTGGTTCGAGTGATCGTTTAAGAAGGCGTGCAGCCGGAAGAAGTCACGGGATGATGAAGCAGACACGCAAGTGTCTTGAGCAAAAGCAGGGTGTTAAAGTTGTAGGGGCAGCTGATTTGCCTCGTGTTAAAGAAATGTTGAGGTAAGGACATGGCAAGAGTAAGTAGAGGCGTTTGCGCCAGTGCAAAACACAAGAAGGTTCTTAAGTTAGCAAAAGGTTACCAGGGGGCCCGCAGTCGCGTTTATCGTGTTGCGAAGCAAGCTGTTATAAAAGCTGCTCAGTATGCTTATCGCGACAGAAAGAAGAAGAAGATTTTCTTTCGCTCATTATGGATACAAAGAATCAACGCAGCCGTTCGTGCGCATGGCTTAAACTACAGTGGCTTTATGCACGGGTTGGCAGAGTTAGGCATCGGTCTTGACAGAAAGTTACTGGCACATTTGGCTTGTGAAGATCAGGCTGTTTTTACAGAGCTCGTTGAGCTTGTAAAGCAAAATAAAGCTGCGTAATTAAGGTTTCGCATGGATTATGATTCCTTGCTAAAGGCTTGTGAAGAAGATCTCAAGACAGTTGATGCTATACATCAGTACGATCAGGTTAAATCCCGATATCTGGGTGCAAAGAGCGTTTTAAAGCAACAACTATCGACGTTGTCTTCTATGCCCAAGGCACAGAAGGCTGTACAAGGAAAGGCGATCCATCAATTTAAGCGGTCACTAGAAAGCCTATTTGCTACTAAAAAGGATTCACTCGGAGAGGCGCTTGAACGGGCCCGTTTGGCGGAAGATTGTGTCGACGTTACCGTTGATAGTGTGGCTTACTGGAAGGGAGCAGAACATCCACTCTCTCTAACGCAAAAAAGATTGGTCAGTATGTTTGCAAAGCTCGGTTTTGATTTGGTGGATGGCCCCGAAATTGAGACATTTTATTATAACTTTACTGCCTTAAATACACCGAAGTACCATCCTGCTGTAACGAGTCAAGATACCTTTTACTTATCCAACGGCAGTTTATTGCGTTCGCACACTTCAAGTGTGCAAATAAGAATGATGGAGCAGCATAAACCACCATTGCGTGTTATTTCTCCTGGTAGGGTCTTTAGAGCTGATACGCCTGACGCGACACATAGTCCATGTTTTATGCAGTGTGAGGGCTTGGTCGTCGATACAGCATCATCACTGCTAGATTTACGTGCAACTCTGGTTAATATACTAGAAGGCTTTTTTGAAAAAAAACTAAAAGTGCGTTTTAGGTCTTCTTTTTTTCCATTCACTGAACCCTCATTTGAGTGTGATATATGGTTCAATGGTCAGTGGCTAGAGGTGTTTGGTTGTGGTATGGTTCACCCTAATGTTTTGGAAAACGTTGGTGTTGATAGTTCCATTTATCAGGGTTTTGCTTTTGGAATGGGGATAGAGCGTTTAACGATGCTACGTTATAACATTGATGATATCCGTTTGTTATATGAGGGTGATCAAGCCTTCTTGCAGCAATTTTCTGAGGATGGTCTATAAATGGTTCAATTTAATCACGCGTGGTTGATGTCTTGGCTGCCTGGAATGTCTGAGTCTGTTTCAGCCATTTCTAATAAGCTCAATATCCAGGGTTTTGAGACTGAAGCCCAATCTTCTCTGTCACTAGAGGGTATTGTTGTAGGAGAGATTGTTGCGTGTGGGCCACATCCAAAGGCAGATCGGCTAAGTATTTGTAGCGTCCGAGTTGGAAACGATCAAATTCTTTCTATCGTATGTGGCTGTCCAACAGTCAGATCTGGCATTAAAGTCGCTTGTGCGCAGGTCGGCTCAAAAGTAAATGGTTTGCTAATTGAACGTAGAGAGCTAAGGGGTGTTTTATCAGAGGGAATGTTTTGTTCGCAAAAGGAGTTGGGCTTGTCTTCAAGTACAAAGGGTATATGGCACTTGTCAGCCGATGCGCCAGTCGGTAAATCCTTATCACACTGGTTACAGGCAGATTCTAACACCTACGCTATCGACGTAACGCCTAATCGCGGGGATGCGATGTCTGTACGTGGCATAGCTAGAGAATTATCAATCGCTTTTGATTGTCCCCTAACCCAGCCATGGGATGCCAGTGCTATACCGAAAAAGGTAGCTGATCTGCCCAATCCATTATGTCAAGCGCACGATGCTTGCTCTGCTTTTCATTTGGTTAAGTTTGATGGTATTACTAAAGATATAACCATCCCCGACTGGATGGCAGTAAGACTTGCAGAATCTGGCATTGTACTGCATCACCCCGTTGTGGATATTTTGAATTATGTTATGCTTGAAACGGGACAGCCAATGCATGCTTATGATGCGAGTGTTGTCTCAGGTCAATTTGATATCTCATACGCAAAATCTGATGAATCACTTGAACTGATTAATGGTAAAAAAGTCGCTCTTGATGCGCAGTCTTTGGTGATTCGCAGTGCTGATAAGCCAGTTTGTATTGCCGGTTATATGGGAGGATCTGAGAGTCAGGTTCAGGATCATACTGCGTCAATCTATTTGGAGGTTGCCGCATTTTCTCCAAGTATTATTGCTTATAATTGCCGCCGTTATCAGTATCATACGCAGTCTGGATCACGCTTTGAGCGCGGGATGGATCCAGGATACACATACGATGCTTTGTTGCGTGCGGTGTCTTTACTGCAGGATCTATTGGGGGCGGAATTGCAAGGCTATGCTGCTTATCAAGCACCTAGTAGCCAGCCGGTTCTTGTGGATGTCACATACGATTATTTACAAAAGTTGCTGGGTTTTTCATATAGTAACGATGCAATTTTTAAATCTTTAAATGCAGCTGGATTCGAAGTCCAAGCTAACGATGCAGGTTTTTGCTGTGTTGTCCCAAGTTGGCGGAATGAAGTGCATTTACCCTGTCATATTGCTTCGGAGCTGGTGCGAATTAATGGTCTGCCTGAGGGCAATACGCACTCTATGCAAGCGCATTTGGGTAAGCCTATACGTCACTTTGAAAAAATCTCAAGTAGTATAAGCGCCTATAAGAAGTGGCTCTGCGCTAATGGTTTTTATGAAACATTGAGTTATAGTTTTCAAAGTCATGAAAAAGCCAAACACTTTTTTGCGAGTCATGAGAATTTAATATCACTTTCTAACCCTCTCAGTGAAGATTATACTTACTTGCGGAGTAGTTTGTGGCCAAATCTTTTGACACAAATGCGTATGAATTTACATAAACAGCATGCGGACGTTCGTCTTTTTGAAACAGGGCGATGCTATGTTCACACACCCGATGGTGTAGCCATTCAGCCTCGTTATTTAGGCATGGTAATGTGCGGGCGTGTATTGTGTGAGAATTGGCTCAATGCAGATTCGAGATACGATTTTTTTAGGGCAAAATCGATTGTAGATAGACTGCTATCTATCGGAAGTAAGGTAAAGCCTTCTGCACAGCCGCAAATATTTCCTGGCCTTCACCCTAGTCAATCTGCTGTATACAAGCAGGATAACGTAGAGGTGGCTATCGTTGGAGTTATCCATCCCAGACTTGCAAGAGTATACGATGTGCCTGAAGATACGTGTTTGTTGCAATTGAATTTAGACGCCCTGCATAATGATCATTATGAGAATAATATGGCAAGACGTCCATCACCTTATCCGACTTTACGAAGGGATTTGTCATTTATGGTGCCTCAAAATGTTGAATTTGAAATAATTGAAAAGAAAATAGAGGAATGTTTGCATTGTTATTTGAAATATTTTGTTTTATTTGATATATATTCAGGTAGGCAGGTTCTTGAAGGGTTTAAAAGTTTTAGTTTGGGTTTTGTATTTCAGCATGAGGAGCGATCCTTGCAAGAAGCAGATATCCAAGTAATGATAGATAGATTCATTAATGAATTAAAGACATGTGGTATTATGACAAGAGGGGATGTTTAGTATGGAGACTTTAACACGCGCTGAGTTATTGGAAAGGGTTGTGCAGTTGAAAAAGATGACGAGTCGCTCTGATATTGAGAAGATAATCGATAGGTTTTATAACGTTATTATTCAGACACTTGGTTCTGGTGAGGTTGTGCGTTTATCTGGATTTGGGAATTTTTATCTACTCGATAAGAAGCAGCGTCCTGGTCGCAATCCAAAAACTGGTGAGGTTATTCCCGTTTCTGAAAGAAGAGTCGTTACTTTTCGAACAGGCAATAAGCTCAAGCAGTTGATTGATCGCTATACTAAGGAAGCATTGCCTAAGTCAGAGGCTGGATAGAGCCGGGTGTAATCATGTATAAATCGGGGCGTGGCGCAGTCTGGTAGCGTACTTGCATGGGGCGCAAGTGGTCGCTGGTTCAAATCCAGTCGTCCCGACATTTGTACTATGATATGTAATTTTTTTGGTATGCGTTTTGTATTATCTATCGAAAAGCCGTCGTTGGCAGATTTTTGAACGATCAATCTACTTATTATTATCTGTTTTTTTTGCATGCTTTGAGTCGTTGGCACTGTCTTATGTGATTTTGGGGCATTTTAATTTTTTGGTCACCACAAGCACGGATTTATTTTATGCTTATTTGATACAATCCTGCTCATTTATTGTGGGGTTTCATTTTGCCTTAGCTGATTCATTTAAGGTATTAACACGCAGTAGATATCAAATAACGAGAAATATCGATAAACTCAATAATAGCTTTTTAAATGATTGTTTAGGTAGCTGGTTTCGTTTGTTATTGTGCGTATGTGGTCTGGTTTTTTTGTATGGTGTGATGGAGCTTGTTTTTTTACACTACACCAGCTTTTATATTATAAATTACCTTGCTCTTAATTCATGGTTTTCTTTTTCTTCTGCGCACATAGCGCGTTTTTTGTCCGTAGCTGTTATTCCCAATATCTTAATCGTATGTATAAATTTAGTTAATAATGTGCTTTCACTTGTTTCTTCCTGTTTGGACTATGTGCAAACGATAAAAATAAGATGGGCTTCGCCTCGCTCTAAACCTAGACAGCCCTCGTCTGTTAGCACTTTATTTAAAATTCTGCAATTGATATTTTACTTCTTTAGTGCTCGCTTAGCTTCCATGGTATCCTTAGGTCAACTTAAAACTTATCAGGATCATCTGGGGCATGCGCAAATATTTGGATTACCCCGCAACCGATTTCTTTCTGGTTCTTTTAGATCCAGGGTACTTCTTTTTTCGGCAAGTTTATCGAGTTCTTGGAAAATCGTCGATTTTGTTATACCTACGCTTGCAAGATTATGTTCAGCATGCATGTGTTTGTTAAAAGCCCCCTTTAGCTATATCCGGTCTTCAATGCTGTATTTTTACCAAAATGGGTCATTATCTATATCGAGCAATCTTCGTTGGAAATTATGGGGGTATCTGACTTGTTTGTTTCGAGCATATGGCCGTGCTATTACCGTCTCTGGCAATACATCTATGCTTTTTAGTTTTGTTTATAATACGCTCGATAAAATTACTTTTAACCCTGTTTCGAGTATGTCTTTTAGTATTTCTAGTCGTGATAGGAAATCTGTTGCGGTGCAAAGTAAGAAACCTGATGTTTCTCAGGAAAGCCGTTTCGCTGTAGGATCATAGTTTGAGGTATTGGTTAGATTTTAGATTATAATTGGCGTTTTTTTGATTAGTATGCGTGTTTTATTATGGGTATTGTTGTTTGGCTCCTGTTTTGCAGGGCAGCGTCCTTACGTGTTGCTCCTGGATGCCGGCCATGGCGGAAGGGATCCTGGGGCAATCGGTTATTTGGGGATGAAAGAAAAGGATTTGTGTTTGCTGTTTGTTCGTGATTTAGCAGTTGCTTTAAAACGTTATCCGGATATAAAAGTTGTTTTAACTCGTAAAATGGATGAAACATTACGTTTATCTCGTCGTTTATCTATTGCAAAACGCCTAAAGCCGGATTTGTTTTTATCTTTGCACATGGATAAGGGCGATCATAACTCTTATCGGGGAATGAGCGTTTATGTTCCGTCTAGAAAAACGTTTCGTTCGCTGATTTCCAGATCGAATTTTTGGTCAAAATGGTTTCCTATGTATTCTAAATTGTCATCTTATGATACGGTCCGTTTTCTTCGCGTTTTAACTAATAATGTTTTTTTTCTTAGTAAATATTTTGCACTCGATTTGCTCGGTGTATTATCTAAGCAGCGCGTTTATTTGCATAATACTGAGCCTATAGCGCGTGAACTGTATCTGTTCCATCAATATATTCCAACGGTGTTGGTTGAGCTTGGTTATATTAGTAACGCAGGAGATGTGACTTTTATACAGAATGCCAAGAATCGAAAGCGATTGGCAAATGAGATTGCAGCTGTTATCGAATCGTATTTTCATCATCACTTAGGCTCAATGGAAAGCCTTGCATAATATCTGTTTTTGTTTATTGGATAGGGAGTTGTTACAATAGGTGCGCTTGAATAGTATATGTAATCAATAAGGGTTTTTCGGATGTCAAAAATAGCAAAGTTACCAATTGAGTTGGCCAATCAAATCGCAGCGGGTGAGGTGATTGAAAATCCTGCTGCAGCTGTCAAAGAGCTTGTGGAGAATAGTATTGATGCGGGTGCAGATACTATCAGTATCGATTTGGAAGAAGGTGGTCGTAGTTCTATTCGTGTGCAAGATAATGGGACAGGGATGGATAAAGAAAATCTTCTGCTTGCTGTTGAGCGGCACGCTACGAGTAAGATTGCTTCTTTTAGGGATTTGACTTTAGTGAGAAGTATGGGGTTTCGTGGAGAGGCTTTAGCGAGTATCGCTAGTGTTTCGCGCTTTAGAATGTCATCACGGCTGTCTGGCGAAGACGTGGCTTGGCAGGTGGCGGTTGATGGTGATGAGTCTGCCACTCCAAGGCTTCAGCCAGTTCAAAAACCGATGCCAGTCGGGACAGTTGCTGAGGTTAGAGATTTGTTTTTTCGAGTGCCTGCACGGCAAAAGTTTTTAGGCAGTGCGCAATCAGAGTTGCGTAAGGTTCGAGAGGTTATCAAAAAACTTATTTTGGCACATCCGACTGTATGCTTAACATTATCACACGGGGGTAAGAAGATCCTTGCTGCGGATGCAGCTTTGGATACCGCGCAGTCCATATCACGTGTAGAGGTTGTTTTGGGCGCAGGATTTGCCGTTGATGCGCTTGCAGTTAGCACGACTTGTGTTTGGGGTCGTATAACAGGTTGGTGTGCCAAGCCACTATTTAATAGAAGTCAGGGTGATATGCAGTTTTTTATTTTAAATAATAGACCGGTGAAGGATAAGCATCTGAGTTTTGCATTAAAGCGTGCGTATAGTGATGTTATGCCGCCTGGAAGATTTCCCGCGTATTGCTTGTACTTATTTATTGATCCTGAGTGTGTAGATGTGAATGTACATCCTAGTAAAGAGCAGGTGCGGTTTCAGGATGTTGATAGTATAACCCGTGTGTTAAAACAAGCTGTCACGCAGTGTCTTCGCTACGCTAATTCCCCTACCGAATGCGCCGGACCGCTAGGCGGTGATCGACCACTTTTTGCGTATAATGATCCAAAGTCTGCGCCGCCTGTGCAATCGGATCCGCTGTTCACACCCCCACAAGAACCTATTTCTCAATACGAAGCTGAGAACCTAGTTACAAATCAACCATTGCAACCCTTATCTACAACACATTTTTCTGACATGTCTGCAGCATTTGTGCCAAAGCCTAGCTTTAGTAAACAAGCTGATATGGTGGTAGCAGGTGAGGAAGTTGCATTGCTGTCTAAAACCGACGCAGAAAATACGTTAGATTTGGGTTATGCCATAGGGCAGTTGCATTATATATATATTCTTGCGCAGTCAAAACAGGGGCTTATTATTGTTGATATGCATGCAGCACATGAGCGAATCTTGTATGAGGATTTGAAAAAGGCTTACCAAGAGCAGGGGGTTGTTAGCCAAGCACTATTGGTTGCTCAGGTTTTTAGTGTCGATACAGAAATGCAAAGTTATATTGCTGAGCACGATTTGTTGTTTCAGCAGTTGGGTTTTTCATTTGAGATCAGAGGCCAGTCGGTTGAGAAGATTACACATATTCCAGGGATGTTACAAAATCGAGATATGCCTGCTTTGGTGGAAACGTTGGCTTCAGAGTTGATGCGCTATCAAGTTTCAGATGCGAGCAGTGATGCGTTGCACGCTGTTCTTGCTACGATGGCTTGCCACAGTGCGCTCAGAGCAAATAGAAGTTTATCATTACCAGAAATGAACGCACTTCTACGTCAAATTGAGAGGACACCAAGTAGCGATTATTGTAATCATGGTCGACCAACTTGGTTTGTTTGGTCGCTTGGGAAAATCGATAAGATGTTTCATCGCGGGGAGTAGTCTTCTGTGCGTGGTTATTTATCTGGGCCATGTTTTTGTTAGCGTGAGGTTGGTGTTGCTATTATAGTGTGCTCTTATTTAAGTCGTTTTTTGACTTATTTCCTATATTTTGCTGTGTTGTTGTGTTACAATTAAGCACTTAGCAACTGAGCATGCATTTATTTATGACCAACAACAATCAAATTGTGCACACTTCATTAGAAAGTGAGATACAAAAATCCTATATTGACTATGCTATGAGTGTTATAGTTGGTCGTGCGCTTCCAGACGTGCGGGATGGTTTAAAGCCTGTGCATAGAAGGGTTCTTTATGCGATGCATGCACTGCATAATAACTGGAACAAGCCGTATAAAAAGTCTGCTCGTGTAGTAGGGGATACACTAGGTAAGTATCACCCTCATGGTGACTCTGCTATTTACGATTCTATCGTTCGAATGGCGCAAGACTTTTCCATGCGCTACATGCTAGTCGATGGTCATGGTAATTTTGGTTCAGTAGATGGTGATTCTGCAGCGTCGATGCGTTACACAGAAATACGACTTGCTAAAATATCTCACGAAATGCTCGATGATTTGGATAAAGAAACAGTCGACTTTATTCCTAATTTTGATAATAGTGAATCCATGCCTAGTGTTTTACCGGCAAAAATACCGAATCTTCTAATCAATGGGTCATCTGGAATCGCCGTAGGGATGGCAACCAACATCCCGCCTCACAATCTCAAAGAGATTATTGGTGCTTGTATGCACATGATAGATAATCCTCATGCAGAATTGTCTGATATTCTTGGGTATGTAAAAGGTCCGGATTTCCCTACCGCCGCATCTATACATGGTCGGTCTGGGATCCTTCAGGCTTACACAACGGGTCGTGGTAAGATTTATTTGCGCGCGAAAGCCGAATTTGAAACCCATGAGAAGCAGCAAAAAACCAGTATTATTATTACAGAATTACCTTACACTGTTAACAAGGCGCGTTTGTGCGAGAAAATAGGTCTCTTGGTACGTGAAAAACGAATAGAAGGCATTACAGCGGTTCGAGATGAGTCCAATCGCAAAGGTATGCGTGTCGTTATCGAGTGTCGACGTGGGGAGAATGCAGAAGTTATTCTTAATCAGCTTTATAGTTTAACGCAATTGCAGACGGTTTTTGGCATCAATATGGTCTGTTTGGACAAAGGCCGGCCAAAATGTATGTCGCTCATGGCGATTTTGAAGTCTTTTCTAGATCATCGTCAGGATGTGGTCCGTAAGCGTTTAGAGTTCGAAGTGAGAAAAGCCCGAAAGCGTGCACATATTGTAGAAGGTCTTGCGGTAGCTATTACCAATATTGATCCAGTTATTGAGTTGATCAAAAAGGCCAAAAGTCCGCAAGAAGCCAAAGAGGCATTGCTGGCTAAAACTTGGTCTGTGACAAGTCTACCTTTATCCGACGAAAGCAAATCCTTAACGGCTATCGAGGAATTGCGTGGTACGTATGGTCTTGAGGAAAATGGGCAGTATCGATTAAGTGTGGTGCAAATACAGGCGATTTTGGATATGCGACTACATCGTTTGACGGGTCTTGAGCGTGAAAAAATCTTGCTTGAGTATAATGACTTGATCGCAAAAATTCGTGAATTATTAGATATTCTATCGGATCGAGTGAAATTTATGGCCTTGATTCGATCCGAGCTTGAAGAGATCTCGACATCGTATGGTGACGACAGAAGAACGGAGATCTTTGACGATTATGAGAATTTAGATGACTTAGATCTCATCAAGGACGAGCACGTTGTGGTTACGAAGTCTCAGCAAGGGTATCTTAAATCTCAAACATTAGATGAATACAGGGTTCAGCGTCGTGGTGGTAGAGGGAAGTCTGGCGCCTCTATTAAGCAAGATGATGTGATCGATACGATTTGCACAGCAACGAGACACCAAGATTTACTATGTTTCACCAATTTAGGGCGTGTTTATCAATTGCCGGTTCGTTATATCCCTATTAGCAGTCGTACTTCTAAAGGAAAGCCTGCTAATAACTTCTTACCACTGCAGGATTCTGAACGTGTGCAGATGTTGCTTTCAGTACGTGATTATCATGATGATGCGATGTGCGTATTTGCAACAAAAAAAGGGGTCGTAAAAAAGGTATCTTTAAAAGCTTTTTCTAATGTTCGCTCATCTGGAATTATCGCCATTAATTTGGTCGATGATGACGAGTTGGTGGGCATGCAAATTTTGTCTGATGCTGATGATATTATGCTTTTTTCAAGTATTGGTAAGGCGATTAGATTTAAAGTGGAGGATATCCGTTGTACCGGGAGAACTTCTCAGGGTGTAATAGGTATGAGGCTAGGTGATGGCCAATCCGTTGTTGCGCTTTTGGGTGTTACTTCTGCGCAAGAATCGGTATTTATTGCGACTGAAAATGGTTACGGCAAGCGAACACCGCTTGCGGATTTTAGAAAAACTGGTAGAGGTGGTCAGGGCGTTATTGCTATACAATGTACAGAACGTAATGGTCATGTCGTTGGGGTTTGTATCCCTGATACAAAGCAAGATTTGATGCTCGTTACGAACGCTGGAACGATTATTCGCGTTGAGTCATCCAGTGTTTCCTCCATTGGTAGGAACACGCAAGGTGTGCGTCTATTACAGATGCAGGCAGATGTAAAGCTTGTAGGTTGCCAAGTTGTTGATCAGCAGGATTTAGAAGAAGCTGAGACTGTCGAGGAAGTGTAAATGGGTTTTTACTTCGGTCCTGGCCCAACGACCTTACCAGATGAAGTGAAAGAGCAGATCAAAGTTGGAATAGATCGGTGTCCTGATTTGCCCGTTGGTATTTTAGAGTGTAGCCATCATAGTGCTTTTTTTCAGTCTTATTTACGTGATCTAAAACAGAAGATGAAGGTTTTGCTATCTATACCAGACGGTTATGATATCTTTTTTATGCCTGCCAATTCTCGATCCCATTATAGTTTAGTGCCATTGAATTTTTATCAAGCTGGTTTGTGCTGTGCTACCTATGTTTATGGTCACTGGTCTTCTTTAATGGCCGATATTGCAAGCGGTTTGTCTTCGTCAGTATCCGTTTCAGAGGTTGTGCTGGATCCTTCCTCTTTGGGGGGGATTGATATATTACATACCGTTTCGAATGAAACGGTCCATGGTACATCTCTTTCTCATCCTTTTTCTGAGGCTGCTTCGGTTATAATAGATGCTACTTCGGATTTATGTATCCGATCCTTTCCGATTGATGCTTACGATATGGTGTATGCGGGCATGCAAAAGAGTTTGGGTGTCTCGGGTGCCAGTGTTGTGATCATAAAGCGGTCATTTATGGAAAGAGCGGCCAAGAGCCTTCCGCAGCCGCAGAGTTATTACGTGTATCATCAGCAATCATCTATTGTTGGAACCCCTGCCATCTTCTCAATTTGGGTGTGCGGGTTGATGGTGGATTGGTTGATGAAGCAAGGTGGGCTGACTTTGCTTTCGAATCGTTTGCTTGATCGCTCAAGAAAAATATACGCTATTATCTCTGAGCACCCTATGTATCGATTACGATCCATCAAGCATCATGATTACTCGCTGCAAAACATTTGTTTTGATGTCGTGGATGGTGCGCTTGAGGATTTTTTAACGCAGGCTAATGCGCGTGGGCTTTACGGCTTACGTGGGCATGCTGCTCGTGGTGGTGTTAGGCTTAATTTGTATCATACCGTTACAGAAGATGCTTTTATGGCGTTGCTTTCTTTCTTGTCTAGCTATAAAGTATTGAGTACCGTGTCTCAGTAGGATTTAGAATGGAAATCCCAGTAATAACGATTGATGGTTTATCAGCAACAGGTAAAACTGTCATTGCGTCTATGTTATCGAAACGCCTTGGCTGGCCAGTATTATTTAGTGGGATGCTTTATCGCTGCTTGGCTTATCATATTATCCAACAAGATTTGCAGAACGGGATTACGAGTCTTGAGCCAGAATGGCTGAAGGACCTTGAGAATGTTGTCTGTCAACTAGATGGTCAGCTGTTGACTGTGACCGTAAATGGGCGCGATCTGAGTAACCTTTTGATCCATGAGTCGGTAGCTGCTAGGGCTTCACAAATTGCAAAAGATCAGACTGTTAGAGATCTTTTGTTGCCAATACAGCGCCGTTATCGTGTGCCCCCGGGTTTGGTTGCAGAAGGTCGAGATATGAGTAGTACCGTGTTTCCAGATGCAAATATAAAAGTCTTTTTAATGGCTGAAGCCGGCCTACGTGCGCAGAGAAGATACGATCAGTTGAAAAAAAATGGAAAAGATGATACAATGTCCCACATTGTTGGAAGTATGCTTGAGCGTGACAGAAGTGACATGGAGCGAGCGGAAGCTTCAAGAGGTATGGACGATGCTTTGGTTATTGATACAACGCATATGAATTTATCGGAAGTGGTTTCAACAATATTGGCGAGTTGGTCTTGAGCAAATTAGGGCCGATTTTTTTAACTTTAACAATGCGTATGGTCTAATAGTACGCTAGGATTTAATGAATATGGTAACTCCAAACAAAAATGATATTGACGTGATTGATCAAGAATCTCAACAATTTATAGAAGAATTTGAACGCTCACTTAGTGGGCTTGAACTGGATCAAGGTTCTATTATAAAAGGTAAAATAATCGATATAAAAGATGACTACTTGGTGGTCGATGCTGGTTTGAAGTCGGAATCTATTGTGCCAATGTACGAATTTGTATTGGATGCTGAGAATGAAAAAATAGAAATTGGCCAGGAATACGATTTATTTCTTGAAGCTGCCGAGAATGGATATGGTGAGACATGTCTTTCGAGAGATAAAGCAAGAAAAGCGGTAGAATGGCAGGTTGTGCAAAAAGCCTATGATAGCGGTGATAGTATTGTTGCAGAAATCGTTGAGCGCGTGAAAGGTGGCTTTAGTATTGTCTCTGGTAGTGTTCGAGGTTTCTTACCGGGCTCACAGGTTGATGTTCGCCCAGTTAGGTTTCAGGAATCACTGGTCGGTCAGCAAATGGAGTTTAAAATTGTAAAATTGGATCAAAAGCGTAATAATATCGTGGTATCAAGACGGGCTATCCTAGAAGAGCAAGGCAGCGAAGACCGTATTAAAGTTATCGAATCGCTAGAAGTCGCGAAGGTTATAACAGGTACTGTTAAAAACCTAACAGATTACGGTGCATTTATCGATCTTGGCGGTATCGACGGGTTGTTACACATAACGGATATGTCATGGAAGCGTATTAAGCATCCAAGTGATCTTGTGAAGATCGGAGAAGAGATTGAAGTGAAGATTCTTAGCTATGATAAGGAAAAGAGCCGTGTATCACTTGGACTTAAACAACTACAAGAAGACCCTTGGGAGGACTTAGAAGACAGTTTCCCTCTTAATAGTAAGGTATTCGGTGTGGTTACTAACATGACCGAGTACGGTTGTTTTGTTGAGATTACCAATGCGATTGAAGGGCTGGTTCACATGTCTGAGATGGACTGGACTAACAAAAATGTAAGCCCTAGTAAGGTTGTCAAGGTTGGGGATGAAGTCGAGGTTATGGTCTTAGATATTGATAAGAATAAGCGACGAATTTCGCTTGGTATTAAGCAGTGCCTACCTAACCCATGGGATGAGTTTACGAACAACAATAAGCCAGGAGATAAGGTGCAGGGTCAAATTAGAACGATTACCGACTTCGGGGTCTTTATTGGTCTTGATGGCGGCATTGATGGTTTAATTCACGCAACCGATTTGTCATGGACAGAATCGGGTGAGAAGATTATTCGTAATATGAAGAAAAATGAAGAAATCGAGGCAGTTGTTCTAACCTGTGATCCGGCAAGAGAGCGTATATCATTAGGTGTTAAGCAGTTAACGTCTGATCCTTTTGCAGATTTTTGTGAAGAAAATCCGAAAGGAACGAAGATATCTACTACTGTGCAATCTAAAGACTCAAAATACGTTTACGTAAAAGTTAATGATAAAATTGAGGGTATCGTAAAAGTAGAGGAGCTTGGATCGACTCAGGTCAATGAAGGTGATACGTTAGAGCTATATGTTACGCTACATGAGTCAAGAAACTATTACTTGCCTTTAAGTAAGAAGAGAGGTTCTTTAGATGACGCGTCTATGCATACAACTAAACATACTCCTGTAGAAACAAGCAGTTTAGGTGATATGATTAAGAAGAAGTTGTCTGATAGCTCAGGAGATAATTAGTAACGGTGTATTCGGGTCATGACTAGTGCTTTTGAAATAGAGGCAGCGATTGATCGGTTGTCATCTGAATTAGATAATTTAATGATTCAGTCTAAGCACCACTCTGGCAACTTTGAGGATGAGATAAAGTTAGTAAAGAACCAATTGGACTCAGTATGGTCTAGTTATTGTACGCACTTGGATGCCCATCAGGTTCTTATGCTAGCGAGACATCCTCAGAGACCTCAGGGTTTGGACTATATTCAAGCTTGTTTTGATGATTTTGAAATGCTACAGGGTGACAGGCACTCAGGCGATTGTTCTGCATTGATTTCTGGGATAGCTACGCTTAATAACAAAAGTGTTATGGTTTTTGCTCAGCAAAAAGGTCGTACAACAGAGGAGCGCTTGAAGCACAACTTTGGTATGGTAAAACCAAAAGGTTACCGAAAGGCTAAGCGTTTAATGGCCTTGGCGGAGCGATATGCAATGCCTGTGATTACATTTTTAGATTCCCCAGGGGCTGATGCCGGTGTGGATGCAGAAATGGCTAATCAAAGTGAAGCCATTGCCACTAATATGTTGCTTATGAGTGAGCTGCGCGTGCCTATTGTGTCCGTTGTAATCGGTGAAGCAATGAGCGGTGGAGCTATGGCTTTGGGCGTTGCAGATCATGTTTGTATGCTTGAGTATGCTGTGTACTCCGTCATATCGCCAGAAGGGTGCGCTTCTATTTTGTGGCGAAGCGCTGATTATGCCAAACAGGCAGCTGAGGCTATGTGTATTACATCGGAGTCTTTATTGGAAAAACGGCTTATTGATGCTGTTATTCCAGAGCCTTTGGGTGGTGCTCAGCGTGATTATCCGCTTACAACCAGTCGCGTTAAAAAACATATCATCAAAGTTCTTGATGCATTATCTTCGTGTGAGGTCGAACACCTACTTGCGCAACGTTACCGTAAGTGGATGTTATCTGATCTGGTAGAATAGTTATGTCTTCTGTGTTGCGGGCTGTTTCTGATGCCCTGTCTTCTTGTTTTACGCAATCGGAGCTGCAAGGGAAGACTTTGTATGTTGCCTACAGCGGGGGGATGGATTCTACGGTCCTTTTACATGTGCTGGTACGATTATCGTCAGAGTTTGGTTATACAGTGCACGCGATTCATGTGCATCATGGCTTGCAAGCAACTGCGAACGTTTGGCAAGAACACTGTATGAAGTTTTGTAAATCGATTCATATTCCTCTGATGCTCTATAACGTTACAGTATCTCGCTATTCAGGGCTGGGCTTAGAGGCTTCAGCGCGTCATGCGCGGTATGGCGTTTTCTGTGATAATATCCCCAAATTGAGTCATTTGTTCCTGGCACACCATCTTCGTGATCAGGCTGAGACATTTTTTTTACGCCTACTGCGTGGTAGTGGCGCAAAAGGACTTTCTTCGATGCAGCCGGTTTCAAAATATGATCATTTGACGATTCATAGGCCACTGTTAGCCGTTGCTTATCATGATATGCAGTCTTATGCAGAACATCATGATCTTCCATGGGTGACGGATCCCAGTAACGATGATTATCAATTTGAACGTAACTATATTCGTCATAAGGTATTGCCTGTTTTTGATAAATGGCCATCCTTTTATGATGCGCTATACCGTTCTTGTCAAAATTTGGCCATGGATGCGTCTACTATTTCTTATTGTGTTGTCGCTGTATTTAAAGAAATTTCTATGGATCTATACGGTAACATAGTACTTGATCGTGCTGGTTTTAATGCACTAAATATGTTTATGCGTGTACAAGTTTTGCGCTTATGGCTACTTAGTAGTGGATATTATCCACTATCCTCTCAACGCCTTGATACTTTTATTGTACAAACGTTTTCTGCATCCCAAGATAAGCATCCTTTGGTATCTACAAAGCAATATAAGTTGATTACTTCTGGAAATAAACTTTGCTTATTCGATTTGTCTTTATCGTTAGAGCATACGGATTTTGATCAACCATGGTCCTTTTCCGATATGTTTATTGGTTCGGTGTGTGCAATGTCATTACAATTTACCGAGCAATCGGTGGATCGGTTATCCTTTAGTAGCCAGTTTACCGATGTTCGGGTGCTATCTCTCAGTGTTATTAAGAAAAAATCGTGTTTAACTGCAAAGCAACTAAAGAGAATATGGTCCATTATCCGCATACCGCTACCATTGCGTGCCTTTGTGCCGTTTGTCTTTGCCGATGGGGTATTGATCGCTGTGGCCTCTACATGGGTTGGCACGGCTTCTAATCGCACAGATTTCCCTAAGCTGCATTTATCTATTAAATGGTCTAAAGATGTTGTTTTGCCCGATTGACAGGTATTTTTAACTGACTTTTTCTTTGAATTGGTTTTCCCGTATGGTTTTCTTTCTGGTCATGACTTGACCGTAAAGTTGACCACAAGCTGCATTGATTTCATCACCACGTGTTTTTCGTACGGTAGTTCTTATATTATTAGCCAGTAGGTGTTTTTGAAATTGTTCAATGTTTTCAGCATCGCTGCAAACAAATTTTAAACCTTCAACAGGATTATATGGGATAAGATTAACCTTAATGTTCTTTCCCTTTAGCAGTTTGACCATGCCTTGTGCGCATTCTCTTGTATCGTTGATATCCTTAAGCATGACATATTCGTATGTTATGGGTTTTTTGGTATGTTGTGTATACTCTTCACATGCGTCTAGTAATGCTTTTAAGTTGTATCGTTGGTTGATTGGCACAATGCTATCTCTGATATGGTCAAATGGTGCATGCAATGAGACAGCAAGTGCCGCTTCTGAATCCGTTGTGAGCCTTTTTAGGGCTGGAACGATCCCGGATGTACTAATGGTTACTCTTTTTTTAGCTAAGCCAAAGGCCAGGTCATGTAGTAGAATACGTACAGCTCGAAAGACATTTTGTTCGTTGAGTAGCGGCTCTCCCATTCCCATAAATACAATGTTAGATATCCTGGGTGCATCGGGAAACCTTTTTTTGAGTTCAGATCTGGCGAACCATACCTGCGTAATGATTTCCGCTGTGGTTAGATTTCTGTAAAACCCTACGAGCCCTGTAGCACAAAATTGACAGGCTAGTGCACAGCCAATTTGTGATGATATGCATAACGTGCCTCGATTTTTTTCAGGAATGAATACTGTCTCAACAGCATTTTTGCCGTCAAATTTAAATAGCCATTTAATGGTGCCACATTGGCTGATATGTTCATCATGCACTGTGGGCATTTCTGATGTGAAATTGTCATCGAGTTTTTTTCTGAGCGCAAGTGGTACATTTGCCATCGATTGGAAACATAGTTCGTCTTGGTGATACAACCACCTCCAGACTTGCTCGGCCCTGAAGGGTTTATCGCCGAGCAATGTCATGG
>CAXGBK010000011.1:0-3201 GCA_964008345.1 uncultured Coxiella sp. | reverse complement strand
TTGTGGGATCGATTGCAATGCTAAAGCGTTGCCAGTTGCGATGGCAGCTGTATCTCCGGAGACCACTTTATCTCCAGATCTTGTACCTTCCGGTGCGATAATGTAGCGCTTCTCGCCATCTGTGTACGATATTAGCGCGATATGGGCGGTTCTGTACGGGTCGTACTCGACGCGATCTACGTAACCGGTAACGCCATCTTTATCTCGCTTGAAATCTATCAATCTATACTTTTTCCGCTTACGATTACCTGTAGGTCCGCTTTTGTGCCTGGTGGTAATACGTCCTGTGTTGTTACGACCAAACTTCGGTGTATGTCCAGCATCGATTAGGCTAGCAAGCGGCGAACCTTTATGTAAATGATGGTGTCTGATCTTAACTTTATTCCGCTGACCGGGACTCGTTGGCTTACATTTTTGTATGGTAGTTGTCACTATTTGGCCTCCGCTAGTTTGCTATTGGGGTCGATAGACGAACCTTCAGCTAGTTTGACCATGGCTTTTTTAAAGCGTTTGGTCGTACTTGTACCGCGAGAGTTTCGCTTTATCTCTGGCTTGTAGATCATGGTGTTAACGTTTTCCACTTTGACACCAAAAATCGTCTCTACAGCTTGTTTGATCTGGTTTTTCGATGCACTGTTCACAACCTTAAACGTGTAAATATTGTCACACTGCATCTGATAGGTTTTTTCTGTTAGATGGTGCGATTTTATGGTCTTTAGTAGAATTTCTTTTTTCACTTTAGGTTCTCCGAATAGTATTCACATGCCGCCTTTGTCATGATAACAAAAGGAGCTTTGTACAACATAACAGGGTTAATTTTAGAGACCTCTATGACCATCATATTCGGTACGTTTCGTGATGATAATGCGAGATTATCACTAATTGAGTCACAGATAATCAAACCCTTATCTATCGCTAGAGGCTTGATGGTTTCTAGGAAATCTTTTGTTTTATGCGATTTACAATCTATAGCATCAATGGCCCTAAACGTCTCGCTTGTAATATGCTTTGATAAGATGCACGCAATAGACTTCTTGTAAACTTTCTTGTTTACTTTAACCGAATTACTATAGTCATATGGCTCCTTAGCGAAAGTATGCCCACCGCTTCTCCATATTGGACTGCTTCTGGTTCCGGCTCGCGCGCGTCCTGTACCTTTTTGCCTCCAAGGCTTTGCACCGCCGCCACGGACATCAGAACGCCCTTTTGTTGCTCTTGTCCCTGCTCTGCCACACTTCTGGTAAGATGTCAAAACTTGATGTACAAGACCTTCGTTAAAAGGCTGTGCAAATATGGCATCATCAACTGTAAGCTTACTACCTTTTCCTGTCTTTTTTAACGTTTCGATCTTCAGTTCCATTATGCTGCCTCTACTTTTGCTAGTCTGTATTCCTTAACGAGTACTATGGCTCCTGGCTTGCCTGGAACAGCACCCTTAATAATCAACAATCCTTTTTCGCTATCAATATTTAGTACATCAAGATTTTTTATGGTTCGTTGTACGTCTCCCATTTGGCCAGCCATTTTTTTACCTTTGTTAACGCGGCCTGGAAACTGACACTGCCCAATAGCACCTGGTGCCCTGTGAGAAAGTGAGTTACCATGTGTAGCACGCTGCATACTAAAGTTATGACGTTTAACGCAACCGGCAAAACCCCTACCTTTTGTTTTTGCTGATACGGATACACTTGCTACGTTACTAAAATGGTCGACCGATAAAGCATCACCAACCTTGTACGAACTTTCGTCCTCTTTTGGAATACGTGACTCTTTGATTTTCTTTTGTGGGCTGATACCGAGCTTGTCGTATAGGCCTTTTTTTGGCTTGCTGATGTTTTTTTCAACACTTATACTAGCAAGTTGTAGTGCAGAGTATCCATGTTTTTCTTGCGTCATCACCGCTGTTATGTGATTACTGTCAATTTTAATTAGCGTCGCTTGCTCAATAGTTCCGTCACTATTAACCCAGCGAGTTGTTCCACATTTGATTCCTATTAAGCCTACCATCTTTTAGTCTCCATCTACTGAAATCTGAATATCAATACCTGCAGCCAGGTTCAACTTTTGCAACGCATCGATTGTAGCACTGTCGGGTGCGACTATGTAAATGAGTCTTGCGTGTGTGCGCATTTCAAGTTGATCTCTTGCATCCTTGTTTACATGTGGTGACTTTAGAATCGTCAGACGCTCTTTTTTCACTTTAACAGGTATAGGACCACAAATACGAGCACCGGCACGTTTTACAGTGTCTACGATTTCCCTAACCGACTTATCTAATAGCTTATAATCAAACCCTTTCAGTTTGATTTTTATTCTATCACTTTTTACTTGTACTGCAGACATAACCCTTTTACTACCTCACTTATTTACTCTGATGCCGTTCGGCCTTTGATGATCACCTCAGCAATTTGCTGCGGCACTTCACTGTAATGTTTGAACTCCATGCTGGATGATGCACGTCCCTGGCTCATTGACCTAAGGTCAGTTGTGTAGCCAAACATTTCCGATAAGGGTACTTCTGCGCTGATCAGTTTACCCATAGGTCCATCATCCATTCCTAGGATGACACCGCGTCGTCTGTTTAAATCGCCAACAACATCCCCCATATAATCCTCTGGGGTTACGGCTTCTATCTTCATAACAGGCTCAAGCAGTACGGGACTTGCTTTCTTTGCCCCTGACTTAAATGCCATAGATCCTGCGATCTTAAACGCCATTTCACTTGAGTCCACGTCATGGAATGAACCATCGTACAAAGTAACCTGAACATCTTCGATTGGATAACCTGCTATAACGCCGTTGGTCATCTGTTCTGCAATACCTTTCTCAACCGCTGGAATATACTCTTTTGGAATAACACCACCAACAATTTTATTGATGAAACTAAAGCCTGCGCCTTGTTCAACCGGTTCTATCTTTATACAAACATGGCCATATTGTCCACGACCGCCAGTTTGTCTTACGTACTTAACTTCCTCATCGACTGGAGTCTTGACGGTTTCTCTATAGGCAACCTGTGGCTTTCCTATATTGGCCTCTACGTTAAATTCGCGTTTTAATCGGTCAACCATGATGTCTAGATGCAACTCGCCCCTACCACTGCTAATCGTCTGACCAGTTTCAACATCGGTCTTCACTTTGAATGATGGATCTTCTTTTGTAAGCTTGCCTAGTGCAACAGCCATTTTTTCTTGATCGGGC
>CAXGBK010000010.1:0-2607 GCA_964008345.1 uncultured Coxiella sp. | reverse complement strand
TAATTCATGAGGGTAGGGATAAAACGCTTGTTGTACACGGTCTGGAGATGATGGAGAAAAACTATCGTGCGCTGAGTTTGTTTAAGGACGCAGATTTGATTAAAAGTATCGTGGATTTGAACCAGCATGCCCCGAAATGATGTTTTAGGCTGTGCGGTTTAAACCTTTTGCTATGCATTCCAATACAGGTTTTCCGTCTTCATCCACGTAGTCCGTTAGTGCTGCGTTGTGATGTAAATTGAGATAATGGCTACTTTTTTTATTTTTAGGCCCATCATGTGTCGTGTGCATGGTTTTGTTTTTCGTATTGTGTAAGTAGGCATGGGGGATCGCTTCAATGTTAAGCTGTGCTTTTGGTCTGATGATTTCATCAAGTGCGCCCCCAGATATGCTGCAAAGGTATCCAATGTATTTATTTTTTAGTTTTTTCAGTTTCTCTTCTAATATTTCTGCTGTGTTAAGACGGGTGTGGTGTGTAAATAGTTTCCATATGTTTTTTCCTATTCTTTTTGGCATCAATCGGGATATTAGGGATGTTGCAAATCCCATGCAGATCCCAGCTATAACAGTTTGTTGAAACGTTACCGCGCTTATAAGTCCCAGCAGGGGGTAGCAAGTAATGGCAATGCTTGTGGATATACATAGCATGCCGGGTATATTGATTAATAAATTGTATGGTCCAAGAAGATCGCTTGATTGGTGCGTTCTATCAAAAAAATGTACACCAAAGCTTTTGCCTTTGGTTAAGTTTTTATGGATGTCTTCTATCGCACAAGCATGGATATAAGAGCCATTAGAATGTGACCAGATGTTAATTTTTCTTAGGTTTAGTTGTGTGATGATTGCTTGGATGGATTGTTTAAAACTACTGGCTACTTCATGGATAGTGTGTTTCTTTCCTGGACTGTCGCCACATCCTGCATTGTTAAAAAGAATGACCCTTGCTTTTAAGTATTCGGCAGTTGGTATGACCTTGTCTAAGCAATTTTTGAATGCAAGTGCGAATGATCCAGGGATGTAAATAATGGTTCGGTTGGTTAAATCTTTTGTTTTTACCGATAAAGGTGTGATGCTGACCCCCTGAATGATGCCGTTATTTGTAACGATGTTTAAAGGCTCTATCAAGGAGGCGTGTTTGCGGTTTTTAAGTTTGGGCATCCGATCGAAGAGTGCTAGTTGAAAATATAGTAGGTAAGGGATGGGGGCCGTAATGAGGCGAAAATATAGCTTGAATGGTGCCCAAATTATGCTGGTGAAGCTGACGTTTTTTTTCGGTGGCACAGGTGGATGGCTTTTACTCATAACGATTCTCTGGGGTTAAGGGTATCGTGTCATAAAGAAGTTTCGTTGCTCTTCACATAGGTTGATAAGGAACTTGATGGTAGATTGATGGTTCATGGTTTTGTACGCAGTTCGGTGCCCTTGACAGTATTCTTGGTGATGACCCTTGTTTTGCAGTATTTAAAATTGGATTATAACGAGGCAACTTGCTATTTGCAAATGTGTAAGCCGTGAATGTATCTAGATTGTTTGGTTAGATATTGTTACAGTGTTGGAGCTATATTAGGATATTGTTATGGAAAAAACTTGGCTAAAAGATTATTCAGCTCCAAAGTATACGGTGACGCAAGTTGCATTGCATTTCTCACTGGATCCTGATTGTACAAAGGTTGAGGCTGTTTATCATGTTTTACGACAAGGTCAACATACCGATCCACTTGAGCTGTATGGCGAGGATTTACAATTACTCGGTTTGCAAGTTGATGGTGTTGAGCTGGATGAAGAAGCCTATCACGTGGATGCGACTAAGCTTGTGATAAAAAACATCCGAGAAAAGGCTGTGGTGAATTGTAAGGTTAGGATTTCTCCTAAAGAGAATACGCTTTTGTCAGGTTTATACGTTTCCGGTGATAGTTTATGTACCCAGTGCGAATCTACCGGTTTTAGGCGTATTGTGTACAGTATGGATAGGCCGGATGTTTTGTCGACGTACCAGGTTACATTAGAAGCGGATATGGATCGTTACCCGGTATTGTTAGCTAATGGAGATTGTGTGCGCTCTGAGTCTTTAGAAAATGGGCGTCATCTTAAAACATTTGTAGATCCATATCCAAAGCCAAGTTATTTATTTGCTTTGGTTGCTGGTTCTTTCCATTACAGGGAAAGGGTTTATCATTCCTCTAAGGGGCGCGAGCACAAGCTTTATATTTATTTGCCAAAATGTTATCCAATTGAACAGGCTGATTTTGCAATGGCGTCACTGATTCAAGCGATGCAATGGGATGAGAAGACGTATCAATGTTATTATGATTTGGATGCGTATTATGTGGTTGCTATGGCTGATTTTAATTTTGGGGCCATGGAGAATAAAGGCTTGAATATTTTCAATACAAGCACAATCCTCGCAGATCCTAATGTGGTGACGGATGCCGGTTATTTGCGTGTGGCAACAGTGGTTGCACACGAGTATTTCCACAATTGGACTGGTAATAGAGTGACCTTACGAGACTGGTTTCAATTGAGTCTCAAAGAAGGGTTGACCACGTATCGTGAAATGCGTTTTGGGGTCGATAGTTATGGTTCATTAGCACGGTTGGATTATATTTT
>CAXGBK010000009.1:0-1879 GCA_964008345.1 uncultured Coxiella sp. | reverse complement strand
GTGCTATGGATGGGATGTATCAGTTGTAGATCGATGGCATGTAATGCTTGTCTAGGGAATGCTGAAATTTGCTTAGCGATAGTACTGTTAAGGGATTTATAGCCTCGGTGTGAGCCATAAGTTGGATCGCCTAGTAGTGGATGTCCAAGATGTTGCATATGTACGCGTATTTGGTGGGTTCTGCCAGTGTGTAGTTGTAGATCGATAAGGGTGTAATGCTGCAATCGTTTACGGATGGTCCAGCTTGTTTGTGCGGGTTTCCCAGAGCTAGTGACGGCCATTTTTTGACGATTGTATCGACTTCTTCCGATAGGTTCGTCAATATTTCCTGCACAATTTACCCGTCCATCGACTACAGCAAGGTATTGGCGTTTGATCTGACGTTTAGCTAAAGCTTGGCAGAGTTGTAGATAGGCCGGTTGCTTTTTTGCGATCATCATGAGCCCGCTTGTATCTTTATCTAAACGATGTACGATTCCTGCTCTAGGTAGGGTAGCCAATGTTGGGTCGTGATGTAAAATGGCGTTTAGGAGTGTTCCTGATCGATTACCGGCTCCTGGGTGCACGACAAGGCCTGGTGGTTTGTTAATAACGATCAGATCCGAGTCTTCAAAGACAATGTCAAGTGGTATATTCTCTGGTTGATCAACGATTGTTTCTGGTTTTGGGACATATATTTGGATAATGTTGTTAGCCGATATAGGTGTTTTGGGCTTCATGCACACTTCATCGTCGATTTGCACGTGCCCATTTTTTATCCACTGTTGTATTTGATTTCGTGAGTGGTTATGAATGGATTGCGCTAAGTATTGGTCTAATCGTATATTATTGATGTTTTCATCAACTTGGAAGGTCAGATTATGGTCATCTTTATGCATATGAGCATTTATTTTTTCAAACTGTGCGATTATACTACATCATATTTTAAATTGTAACCATGGGAAATTATGTTTAAGTCCTTTTTTTCATTATGTAATATTACTTGTATGGTTTTGTTGCTAGCTGTACCGGTGATAAATGCTTCAAAACAGCATGCTAGTGCGGATACGAAAGCGTTTAAAAAGGCTGTTAGATTGCTACAAGCTAAGTCTTATGGTGCGTCTAAGGATGCGCTGCAGACCCTTTTGTTGGAAACGGAAGATGTGCGTAAATCCATCGTTTACTCACATGAGTTGATCCATGCTAGTTTTATGGACGAAGATTATGATGCCGTCAATGTACTTGCACAAGAGTATAAGTCGCTGTATCTAGAAGAGCCTGGAATCGATTACGTTACGTATCTTCAGGCTCTTTCACTTTATCATAAATATCATGGATCATGGGGCAAGACCTGGTCATCTGGAATACATGATATAGCTCCTTTGGAGCAGGCACAGGTTATTGTGTTGGATTTTGTAAAGAAGTATCCCGATAGCTTATACTATGGAGATGTTTTGATGTTGTATCATGATATGCAGCTTGATATCGCCAAGCATCATTTTCATGTCGCAAGGTATTACCGTGCGAAGGGTGCTTACCTCGCCAGTCAGGACAGATTGATCGATCTAATTCATGAGGGTAGGGATAAAACGCTTGTTGTACACGGTCTGGAGATGATGGAGAAAAACTATCGTGCGCTGAGTTTATTCAAGGACGCAGATTTGATTAAAAGTATCGTGGATTTGAACCAGCATGCCTCGAAGTAATGCTAAGCTGTATGGTTTAAACCTTTTGCTATGCATTCCAATATAGGTTTTCCGTCTTCATCCACGTAGTCGGTTAGTGCTGCGTTGTGATGTAAATTGAGATATTGGCTATTTGTATTGCCACTTTTATTTTTAGGCCTATCATGCGTCGTGTGCATGGTTTTGTTTTTCGTATTGTGTAAGTAGGCATGGGG
>CAXGBK010000008.1:0-3072 GCA_964008345.1 uncultured Coxiella sp. | reverse complement strand
TCCATAGTATAGAAGTTATCTGTACAGAAAACGAGCATACAGCATTACTAACAGAAAACGAGATGATTAAAAAACATCAGCCGCGTTATAATGTTTTGCTCAAAGATGGGAAGTCTTATCCGTATCTGTATCTTTCCAATCACACCTATCCAAGAATGGGCGTTTGTCGTAGTAAAAAAGTAAAAGCAAGTCATTACTTTGGGCCCTACACAAGCAAAAGACATATCTATCATGTACTCGATGAGATGCAGAAAATTTTTCAGATTCGGACCTGTACCGACAACTATTTCTCAAACAGAAGTCGTCCATGCTTACTACATCAAATAGGAAGGTGTAGTGCGCCATGTGTCAACAAAGTTAAGCAAGATGATTATGCTAATCAGATAGAGCATATGAAGAAATTTCTTAAAGGAAATTATCACCAGCTAATTGAAATATACACAGATAAAATGCTAAAAGAGGCAGAGCATGAACGCTTTGAACAGGCAGCACATTTTCGAGATATCATCCAAGGGATGCAAAGTCTGTTGGAGCAGGAGCAAAAAGGGAGCAGTGGAGAAGATATTGATGTAATAAGCGCAATAGACGATGGCGTTATGGTACATATTCAAATGCTTATGGTACGCAATGGCCAAATTAAAGACACGCAAACACAGAAGATCCAGGAAGCAGCAGGGGATCTAGACGAGGTTATAGCCAGCTATATCCTACAATACTATCTTGAAGGGGGTGTTGCATTCGGTTATCCAAAAACCATTTTAGCAAAAGCACTATCCAAAAATAAAAAAGTAGTTGAAGACGGACTAAACAAAATCCTCAAGAGAAAAGTGAAGCTTGTTACAGATCCCAAAACAGAGCAAAAAAAGCGTTGGCAGAAAATGGTAGATGAAAATCTTACAGCCAGTTATCGACAACAAAAGCAAGAAGCGAATCGGTTTTCACAAGCATTTGAAGAGATTTCAAGTTGGTATGCTGAGGATATCAATAGTATTGAATGTTTCGATATTAGTCATACCCAAGGTAAGCAAACGTATGCATCTTGTGTTGTATTCCGTTGTGACGGGCCACACAAAGCAAGCTATCGAACATACAAATTATCAACCGGCAACGACGATTATGCTAGCATGGCTGAGGTGCTTAATAGACGGTATAAAAATAGTAAAACGCTACACGCTGATTTGGTTTTAATCGATGGTGGGAAAGGGCAGCTAAGTGCCGCAGTAAAAGCACTTGAACCTTATGGTATTGAACACAAAAAACTGCTCGCTATCGCCAAAGACGCCCAACGAAAAAGTGGGATGGAGCGCTATTATGTTTGGGATTTTATAACACAAAGGCGGGAAATAAACCCCTCACAACCTTGCAGAAGGTTGCTGGAAAATATTCGAGATGAAGCACATCGATTTGCAATTACACAGCACCGAAAAGCTAGAGGAAAAGTTGCATTGCGCGATAGTTTACTTGATGTTGAGGGCCTTGGTGATAAGAAGTACCAAAGATTGCTACAACATTTTGGGAGTATGCAGTTATTACAATCAGCAACGGTTAAGCAGCTAAAGCAAGTAAAAGGGATATCCAATGCGCTCGCAGTGCGTATACACGAAGCCTGTTTGAAGTGATCAAAAAGCGCGCTATCTGTATTGAAAAAGGATAGAAAATACAATACAATGCAACATATGATTACAAGCAGGGGTTATGATGACAATCGAAGGATTACATTTGTTTACAAGAAAAGAGTTGGCTGAGAAGTTTCCTCACATACAGCGGATGATTACTAATGTTGGGTCCAGACAAGATTGTATAATCACGGAACAAGAAAGAACGGGTGAGGACATTAAAAGATGTTTGGAGTCCCGAGAGATAGGAGTTGATCTAAGTGAAGGGCAAAGTCTAAGCAAGTTTACAGACTCTGTATATCAAAGACTAGAAAGTGAAAAGCAGATGCTTGTTTCTCTTAAGGATGCATATATCCAACATCAAGATACCGTGAAGGCAGAAGAGCCAGCATATTATCCAAATAGAACGTTAAAGTTGCCAGATTATTATAACAAAGCGATCCATACGTCTCGAGAATTAGTAGAGAGTATAGTTTTTGACAAGGATCCCGAAGATCCGACCTTATCCGCCTACAAACGCAATCAACGCGCGCCAACATACCTGCCATATCTTGGAGGGACAGACTATGTGAAGGAGAAAAGTGTTGGTGTAGTTACCCAGTCTTTAGGGGATTATAACTACTGGGGCACCTCTCGAGTCACAACCTACACGATCATACAGCAGGTTATTGAAAAAGAACTAACATCGGATAGTGGCTGTGTCTATACTGAAAATAGTGCATTATATTGGCCCCAACCATTGCGTGATGACTTCTTTAATGATGTATCTGCACAAGCTGAAGAAACAGTTGACTGGAAGCAATCTATGCATCTAACACTTAGCAATAGCAAAAGGTATATCATGACGCCACATGCCGGGTATATTTTCGGGGGTATAGGGGCAGAGCTATCAAGCCGGGTGACATCAGCAAAAGATTTCATCTACCCCATGGACTGCAGCAGTCATATATCGGACTACTTTGATGTGGCTTTTCGAGCATCAACAGCCGATTTCTATGGAGCTCAGAGGCAAGTAGCGATAGAACAGGGGGCTTTGGTATCTAGTGGAACGGATATAATTAGTCAAGCGGATCGCTCTAGGGTACTTAGGGGCCGGTTGATACCTTTTGCTCCGAAAGCAGGGTGCACAACAGGGCTGACGATAGAAGCGAGTCGAGATATTATAGAAGCCGAGCCGATAAAACATGGAATAGACGGCATAGGGCTGGGTGTAAGGTCGCACACATGGTCAGGAGGCTACATAAGTACAGAGCCTGGGAAAACTGAAGAGGTAAAGACCGTGCACTTTGCACTCAGAGAACAGGGGCTTTTCTCAGAAGGTGCAACTTCCTCAATTCAACCAGGAGACGTTCTTGGTTATCGACGTAATGTAGCATTAACGCAAGAAGAAGATAAGTGGGAAACTCGAGCAGATAATTATGGGTTAGGTGGACACGTGTTTATGTACGTAGATAAT
>CAXGBK010000007.1:0-2566 GCA_964008345.1 uncultured Coxiella sp. | reverse complement strand
TATGTATACTTTATACGTTGTCATAAAGTCATAAAAATATGCGCGTAGATTTTTGTTCATTATACATCCTTATTGTCTATCGTTTTGACAAGTCACTAAAAAAGCTTGTAGCTCTTTACGCATCCTTCCTGGTTGATAAGTTAAAATATTCTTCTGGCCACAAGCTTGTATGAGTCTATCATTAGATAACAACCAATACACATAAAACAGCGATCCCGCTATCTTTATGGCATGCTTCAATGATTGTTCATCCTTGTATATCGCTTGAAACCGTTTGAAACACGCGCTGTGTAGCTTTCTGTACACTTGAGTACCCTCTTCTTGCGCGTGATGTTTTTTTGCCTGATACAACATATTGTGCAATGAGAAAAAAGGATGTGATATGACCACCTCTCCCAGATCAATGGTGGTTATGACCTGTGTTTTGAGATCTACTAATGTATTATTATCGTTACAATCAGGCTGAGATATACTCGCAGGTACCGGGTATTGGGCCAATAGCTCACACCAGTGGGCCACTTTTGGTAAATAATTCTGGGCGCTTGCGATCTCCTCTTGCAAAACCCCGTCAGCTAATAGCAATGCCTCTCTTTGTAGAAATTCTTTAAATAGACCTGGCATCTTATCAAGCCGCCAGTCAGGAACCCCTATTTCTAGTAATGGTTCTAAACGACTTGCTGTTGCAATTTGCAAGTGCACAAACTGCTCGATGGCTCTCGATACGAGATCCTCATCAAAGGTTTTTTTGAGTACAGATCGTAAGGACTGCCCTGCATCCGCCATGAGAAAGCAACTAAGATCTTGATTAACATCTATAATGGTTGGGACCTTAGCCTCAAATACTCGCTGTAGTTTTTCAATAATGGCTGGCTCCAGTGCAATCATCTCAGGCATTGCTTTAAGGTAAACACAGCCCTTTGAGGTTTTCAGAGAGATTAAGTAAGACCAATGCGTATCTACTACAACATGTGGCTCCGATATAGGCTTTCCATATCCTTTGTCTTTAAGACAGCTTAATCCCCATCGCAATACTTGCCGCTTTCCATCTATATCTAGCATGAAATGCTCCTGGATAAAAAATCACCATAACATATGTAACCAAGCATCCATAGACCGTATTTATGCCAACATCTATTTATTTTACATTCTAAGATCTCATGCTAGTACAAGGACCCTATTTTATATCCAAGTAATATGCTTAATCTTAAAAACGCAAGTAAAGCTATCTCAAGAAATAATTCAGACGATGCAGTAAGACAGCGTCAATACCTAATCCTACTCGATGATATTATTGCGCAATGTGTTAATATACCTTGTTGTGCTGATAAGGAAGAACTTTTGATAGAGCTGTTAAAAACAGCAAGCGAAATCTATAGTAATATAAATTACAGGGAATTGGTGACTAAAATTGGCACCTTGCTTTTTCAGCATGCCAACCCTCATCTTGATAGTAATATCTGCTTAAGTGAGATCGATAGCATCCTGCGTGAGATTATTCACGGCCACTGGCACGAGCTATGGTTAGAAGCCAAATGTTCGCTACAGGGCTGTTCTACGCCCAAAAGCTACTATAAGAAAATCTGATTGTCCAGCAGATATGCGAGTATTTTGAGCGGCACAAGCTGCCAAGTCATACCACAAAAAAATCTTAATTATAAATACTAAACAACAACCTCTATCGGCGCATTGAAGCCATTTCATGCAGAGATTGGATCATCTTACCAACAGCCAAAGTGGTTTACCGTTTGTAACCAACTCAATCCAGTCTTTGCCCATTTTTGACGCACTTAAGATTGACTCAATTGACTCAACATGTTACCATCATAATTTTAATAATGGGATAAAATTTATGAAAAAATCAACTACTAACATAAGCGAGCAACCCCTAAGCAACGATCAAGAGATGCCACGTTTACCACATGCTTTAATCCATATTAGCCAGCATCTTGATAATATGACTCAATATGAACTAGAGCGTTTATTTTCAAATACACCCGCGCCATCGCTTTCTGCAATTGTTCAGGGAATTGTTGAAACCACACATCACGACTCTAATAGATATGATCCTATTGCCTATGCTACAACCTCTGACCCACGAAACATGCTTGTAGATGATGATAACCCAACAACCATTATCTTGGATGCAGAAGGCACGCATCGTGGAATATTAGATAGCCACGGGCTCTTTCAAGAGACAAGCGCAAGATCTCCCTCTGTAGAAAATAGAAGCACTGCACTGGGCATGAATATAGATTAATATTCATGGGTTAAGGCTCTGTGTTGGGCTACACTTTTGTGTAGCTCTTTTTTTCACACAATATTAGGGCCTATATTCTAATAGGGGAGCGACGAATCTGGCTAAATCCCCTTATGGCCTGTGTTGATGTTCCTGATCACTTTGCCTTGCGTCAGGATTGCTAAACATGCCTTGCACAGATACCGGTAAAAAATAACTATTTTTAAGGAGTGCATAGCCATCTTTCTTATAAACTGGCTCAAATGTTTGGTCGTCTGGGGCAACAGCAAAACGTGATGGATAATCTTCATTAAACTGCTCCTTATTCCT
>CAXGBK010000006.1:0-7141 GCA_964008345.1 uncultured Coxiella sp. | reverse complement strand
TCATGTGGGGCTTCAATTTTACTGCCTGGTCTTTCTTTGGATTTTAGTAGTAGTCGTGTGCAACCCAGGCATATTATGCTGGATTATGATGAGGTTGCTGAGAGCGTAGTTTTGCCGAGAAATGCTAGCTTGAAACCGTTTGTTGGGATTCGATCAAATGAGGGGGCTCTTTGTTATTTGCCTATTTCTATCGATCAAGTTGATCATAGCGATCTAGATGGTTTATTAGAAAAGACATCACGTTCAATGCCGTTGGTTATCCATATTGATTCATCAGATCAAGATGCATCATTAGCGCATGTTCAAGAAAAAGTTATCCCACAAGTATTGTGTAGAGAGCAGCCACTTGAATCTTTGGAGTTTGTTATCAATAAACATTTTATTTCATGGCATAATTTAGATAAGGCTAGGGAATTTGTCGATAATAGAGTGATAGATGTTTTGAAAAAGATATATGATAATCAAGAAGCAATGAAAGATAGCGCATCGGTTTGTTTGCAGCCTTAAATAGTATATTGTTATAATTAGATTTTGGCATCTTTATGTTCGCAAAGCACGTAAATTTTTGCCGCGCCCTCCTAATCGATAGGAGCTGGATATAGACGGTTTGAAAAGGGTTTCTTGTGTTTTTTATTCTTTTATTTTAATATCGGTAGCTAGCGTTATATATTGACTTTTTATCAGTATTTAATGTAGAACAGCAGTCGGTTTCCCGTGTCCTAGAATCTTGTATTAGATATGGCAGTACATTGTTCGGTAAAAAGTTATGTGGGTACAGGAAAATAGGGTGGTAAGGGGTTAAAAAAAAGGCCATCATCTGATGGCCTTTTAGGTATCTAATATCTTCTAATTAGAATTTGAAAGATATTCCAGCTCCAATGCTGTTTTTGTTGGCTACGATATTTTTGTTAGCACCAGCGATACGTGTGTAACGAACATCGATAGAAGTCTTTTCGTTGAGTTCATACTCAGCGCCTACTGCAGCTAAGCCATGAATACGATTTTTTTTGTTGATCGTAGCAGTACTGTCAGTTGGGTTAAAGAAATATCCTGCGCCACCCATAACGTATGGTTTAATCGGCCCAACTTTTTCACCACTTGTCAGCTTGAGTCCGCTGTATACTGAGTTTTTGTAGGTTTCTTTTGGGGCGGTTTTCTTTTTGTGGAAATCCATTGAGTGTGAAAGTCCTGCTTCTACTGCAACGTTTTTATTTATCTGGTATGCGCCTGAAAGTGTTGGTCTGTTTCCTAAACTTGCATTGACAGAGAATTTGGATGTGTCCGTGGATTGCTGCGCAGGCGGAGTAGTTAGTTCGCTATTAGTGTAGCTAACTGGTGTCGCAGCGAAAGTGCTACTTGCTAATAGGGCTGCTGCCATAAATAGTTTGTTTCTCATTGTATGTCTCCGAGATTAATGTAAATGTATTTCGATTTTATGCTTGCATCGTGACCTTAGCAATTAAGATTTTATTATATCTTGTTATTTTTTTTGCTTTTAGTCTCGATGGATATCGCCTGTCAAAAGATCTATGATTTTTGTGGGATTTGTGTTCCCTGGCTGTCCCTCAACAACACCGCCTATGCTGGGAAATGTATCGAGGATGTCGCTGATTTGGTGTAGTGTTTTCTCTCCGTGTATGTTGGCGCTGGTTGAGATGAGAGGAAAGGGGATGCTTGCCGTTAAGGCGTCAGCGCAGGGATGCTTGCTTATTCTTAGGGCGATGCGCCCATTATGAATTAGCCACTTGGGACAGTCATTACTAGCAGGGAATAGGCAGGTTACCGGTCCTGGCCAATAGTTTGAAGCGATTTTTAATAAGCCATGGTATTGGCTATTTATTAGTTGATGCGCTTGTTCTTTTTGGTGAATAAGCATAATAAAAGGATGGTTGTGTTTTCTTCTTTTGAGTTGATAAAGGTTGTGTACAGCTTTTTCGTTTAGGGCGTTACATCCTAAGCCATAGGTTGACTCAGTTGGGTAAGCTATAATCTGGCCTTTAAGTAGGATTGCCGCTGCTTGTTTTACTGTCAGTATTAAAGTATTGCGCATCTTTATATTGTACGTATTTGTGTATCGATTACTAGTTTGCTTCTTACTTAGATGAACAGTGTGTTAATATGATAAATGGATCTTGGCCTGTGATGTGATAGATGTTAAAATAGTATGGTTTTATGGATTTTAGAGGTAGGCGCAATGATAAAAAGAATCTGGAAAGTTTGTTTGTTAGTATGTTTGTTGGGTTTTTTTCTGCCGGGTAGTGGGTTCGCTTCTGTGGTGAAGGTTCCGCGTTCTGCTATGACAAAGGTGTCGCTATCTAATTCATCCTCTCGTTTTTACGCTGCTCCAAGATCCGAGTTGTCCCCAACGGCTTATCAGCTTGTTTGGATGGTGAGTGATTGTTTGAAGATGTTAGTCTTTTTTATCGCGGTTTATGGTGGTTTTAATGGGATAAGTGACGAAAGTGATGAGGGATGGTTTGAAAATAGCAAGCAGTCATTGCTTAGTTGGATGAATCGTCCCGCTAAAAATCGACTGGTGCATACTAAGGCATTGGATGCTCGTTGGAATACCCGCGTTAGTAAAGCTTACCATGCCTGGCTAGCGTTACTGCAATCTGATGATACGACAAGTAAGCCGCGGTGGTTGCATGAAAATCTTGTTCGCAAAGCGCATGTTATGATTCAGCTAAACAGTAAATATAAACAGCAATTAATTATTTCAGATTTAGATCTTAGGCAGTGTTGTTTGCTTGAAGAAAGTAGTCGGCATAAAACGGTAAAGGTAGAAGCTTTTATGCGACGTTATGTTGTAGATGTGGACGGATTGATTGTTTCTGGGTCTAAGGATATCGTTCGTGTTCGTGAAATCCTGCAATGGAGTCGTCAAGGCGCGAAAAGTAATTGGTGTTTGGTCAATATAAGTGCGTGTTAGTTTAGGCGGCACGGATAAGCGAGCTAGGTGATAGGTAAACATGAAGGAAGCTTATTTTTCTGAGAATTCTGCTTTTTTCCATTTCATAGAGGTTGACTTTACAGCACTGTTCGAGAGAAGGGTTTTGGGTAAGCAGGCTTTGTTTGATGCTTTGTATTAATTCAAGTGCTTTGGCTCGGTTATTCAGGTCAATTGGGTGTTTGCTAATTAAAAGAATGCAACTGTCTAGGGCCCGTGTGGCTTCTCTTTGTTTCTTCAATGCGTCGTTTTCGTGATGTGTTTGCAGGCATTCCGCGAGTCGCATGTCGGTCTCATGAAGTAGTGTTATTAAATAGTTGCTTATCATAATAATTATCTCTGTTATCGATTGTTATGTTTATAGCATATATGGTAGAATTTTCATGAATTACTCGGTTTTTTTATGGATAGTACAATATTAGACTCTGCATTATTGCAAACATTGATGCAACGTGGATTTTATCATCAATGTACAGATGTTAAAGCATTGGATGCGCATGTGTCATCGCAGCCAATTGTTGCTTATATCGGCTTTGACTGTACCGCAGACTCATTACATGTGGGTAGCTTAGTGATGATTATGATGTTGCGATGGTTACAACATTTTGGGCATACGCCTATCGTTTTGCTCGGTGGAGGCACAACGAAAGTAGGTGATCCTTCAGGCAAGGATACAACAAGAAAAATACTTACAGAAGAAGATATTCAAAAAAATAAGCAGGGTATTTGTAGCGTGTTCGAAAAATTCTTGCGTATAGGTGATAGGCCCGGAGACGCCATAATACTCGATAATGCCTTGTGGCTGGATGAGCTTTCCTATGTGCCTTTTTTACGAGATATTGGAAAGCACTTTAGTGTGAATCGACTGCTGACGTTTGATAGCATTGCTGCACGTTTGGAGCGAGAGCAGCCTTTATCATTTTTGGAGTTTAATTATATTTTATTGCAGTCTTATGATTTTGTAGAACTCTATCGCCGACACGGTTGTACATTACAGTTAGGGGGTAGCGATCAATGGGGGAATATTGTTAGTGGTATTGATCTCGGACGACGAATGGTTTCTAAGACACTCTATGGTTGGACAGCACCGTTATTGACAACCGCATCGGGTTCTAAAATGGGTAAAACCGAAAAAGGCGCTGTATGGCTGTCGCAAGATAAGTTCTCTGCTTATGATTATTGGCAGTTTTGGCGCAATACGGATGATAGAGATGTGAATTTGTTTTTACGTTTATTTACCGATTTGCCTATGGATACTATTGCTTCAGTGACGTCTCAAACTGGTAAGGCGCTGAACGAAGCGAAAGTATTGTTGGCAGATTGGCAGACTAAAATATGTCATGGCCAAGAGGCTCAGGAATTGGCAAAGAAAACAGCACAAAAGACGTTTACACAGTCAGGTCTAGGCGCAGATTTGCCATCCGTTACGTTGTCTTTCGATATGGATGAGGAAGTTTTGTTAACATCGGTTATGGTCCGTTGTGGTTTTGCGAGTTCTAATAGCGCTGCAAGGCGTTTGATTCAACAAGGTGCGGTAAAAATTGAAGACGTATCGATAAGTGAAGTATCTTATAGTTTTAAAAAAGAACACTTTGTATCGACTCAGTCCCTAAAACTTTCTTGTGGGAAGAAGAAGTTTGCAGCAATATCTTGTGTTTGATGAAGGATGTTAGAAGCTATTTGTTGCATCGTACTCTTGTGTATAGGGAGTCTTGGCTGTATGCGATTTTTATGCTGGAGTATCTCTACTAAGCGGTGTAGAATGTTGAAACAGGTTATTTAGGTATCGTTTGTTATATTATTATTACGCGCTGTTTATTTGTTTAGGTATCGTAGGTGGTCTGCCTCATACGCTGTTAACAACAGCTGTTCAGGCTTGGATTTCTGTAGCTGATGGATCGGTACTTTATGCTGGGTCTATCACCTTGTTGTCCTTACCATTTGCGTGTCGTTTGCTTTGGGGGGTTGTGGTCGATTATTTTAAAAATACATTGCGTGTAGATTATCGTTATACCTTGCTGGTGGTTATTACGCTACTTTCGGTATTGGTATTTGTATTAAGTTATTACCACCCAGTTCGGGATTATAAGATTTTTTTACCGTTGTTGGTAATAGGTAATGTGTTATCTGCAACGGTTGATACGATATTAGATGGTCTACGGATTCTTCTTACGCCAAAGGCTCATCAATCACGATTAACCGCTACTTTTTCCTCCGCCTACCGGACAGCTTTTTTTATCGTCAACAGTATGGGGTTTATTTGGGCCGATTATTTTGGTTGGGAGCAGCTGTTTAAAGGCATTGCGATTGGTATGCTATTGCTAGGAGGATTACTGTGGTTGGCTTTTTCCTTTGAGCTAGGTGTGCAACAGGATGAAGCGCTAGACGCAGCTACCAGTACGTCTTCATCGGATACGTCTGAGGAAGTTCGGCTTTTTTCATGGCAGACATGGTTGGTTCTTTTTTTGGTGACGATGCTTAAGTGGCATGAAGTATTTATCGCGGCTTTGGTTCAACCATTTATGTTGCAGGGGATGAAGATGAGCTTACAGCATGTTGCGATCTGGTTAAATGGATTGGGTACCGTTGCAAATATCGTCGGTTCTATGGTGGCAAGTTATGGTTTAGATTTTTATTGTCGTAAAAAGGTTGTTTCGGTCTTTCTTTTGGTACAGTTTATCGCAAGCTGTCTATTTATTGCGTTTGTAATGAGCCATATACCAATGGTTGTTAACCTTGCTATCCTTGTTGAGAAATTCGCTGATGGGTTGGTTAACACCACTATTATGATGATTATTATGCAATACTGTAACAAGCGTTATGCTGCGACGCAATATGCATTTTTTATGTCTTCGGTGTCTGGATGTCGGTCGTTGTTAGGTCCCTTGGCTAGCTTTATTCATATGTATTGCGGCTGGCATGGATACTTTGTACTTAGCGCTATGATGGTAATGCCTATTGCTTTTTTGGTTATCAAAACATCGATTGGTAAATCATTCTTTGAGTATGAACATCCTAAAGAGCCTTTGAGTCAAATTTCTACGGCTTGATGAATCTCTTGCTGTAAAAATTCTTCAGGTGATAGCCAAGTTGTTTTCCCTAGAATATTTTCTAGTTTGTTGATATCAGCACAAGTATAACTTTGGTAATGTGCTTTGAGGTTATCTGGCATAGGGATAGTTTTGATGGTTGCGTGGTATCGTTTGGCAATCAGCTTTGCGATGTGTTCAAAACTTCTGGCAACACCAGTTCCTACATTGAAAATTCCAGATGTCGGTTGTTGTAGCATTTGTTCGTGGATACGCACGACGTCGTGTACGCAAACAAAATCTCGTAAGTATTGATCACTGTTTTCAAAGAGTGTGATTTCCCCAAGCTTTTGTGCTTGTTCAGTAAATTTGCTGACAGGTGACATCATGCCACCCTTGTGCTCTTCACCAGGTCCATAGACATTGAAATAACGAAATCCTTGGATATGGATGTTGTGGCTATGAAAGCCAGCGTCTTTTAGTTTTTTATCGATGAGGAACTTGCTCCACGCATAAGGAGATTGTGGTAGACATGGGCCTTCTTCTTGAAAGGTTTGATAGGGGCCATAAACGCTTGCCGAGCTTGCGTATTGTAGATGGGTATGATGTTTTTCGCATTCGTGAATCATTCTTTTGGTAAAAAGGTAGTTTTGCTCCCACACCAAATCAATATTTTTTTCAGACGTAGAGGAATTTGCGCCACAGTGGATAACCCAATCATAGCAGGATACATCAGGAAATGTGCCTTTTGTGTATTCGTAACCTGAAACGCCATAACCTTTTTTTTCTAATGCTTTGTAGATGTTTTTTCCAATAAAACCCTCATGTCCTGTTACAAGTATTTGCATGGATTTCTCCTTTTTAGTAAGTATTTACTATATTACGTAGGTAGGGTAGTGACAAGTATGATCTGATATAAATGGAATGAATAATGGATAGTAGACTATCTTTTGCCTAATCTACAATGTTCTTGCGAAGGATTTAAGGTTTTATTTATTTTATCTGTATGGGTTAATAGTGTATGTATTGAAAACGTTTTGATCTCTGCTTTTGGAGTGGTGTGTTGTATATTATTCTAAATTTTTCATATGATATTAGGTTTTTATGGAGATGTTTTTAAAGTGGTTCTTCTTTTGCTAGAAGGATGTTTGGTGTTATTATA
>CAXGBK010000005.1:0-2150 GCA_964008345.1 uncultured Coxiella sp. | reverse complement strand
TCACCCATACTTGCAAGGGTTTAATCGTGGCCAAACCATCTAACCAAACCACATGTTGTTTGTTATGACACACCACTTCGCAATCGTATCGTTGCGCCAGTAACATTTCTTGCTGGGAGTACACCCCTTCTAACAAGATAATCGGCGCGCTTATCCCAACTTCTCGAAGCGCTAAGGCTTCTGCAATATGCGCCACCCCAAAACCGTAGACCAAATCTTGCAGAATCTTTGCGCAACTACGTATACCGTGACCGAAACCGTTGGCTTTAACAACTGCAATCAGCTCCGCCCCTGCAGCAAAAGATCGCACAACGTTTGCGTTATGACGAAGGTTGCTAGCAGACATCAAAGCAATAGCACGCTCACGTTGCGCAGATACCATATCCTCTCGAATCCTGCCTTTTGCCAAACTGTCCATTTATTTCCTCTTCTTTGGCTTCGTTGCCATATCCTTTTTCCTAACAATCCAAATATATAAACTCAAATAAATAGCCAGCACACCGTAACCTATAACCCAAGGACCCAACTGCCTTCGCTCTACCACACTTGGATCACTAACATACGATAAGAAGGTCACAATATCCTCCACATACAAATCAAACTCTTGAGGCGAAAAAGACCCGTGAGGCCCGAAATCCACCACTTGGTACCAGTGTTGTTTTGGCCGACTACGCAGCTTAGCAATACTAAGACCTCGTTTTAATGTATTAACACCCTGTATATCAGCAAAAGGATTGGGCATACTGGTATGGAGCATCGCTAAATTGTTAAAACCGGTGGGTCTTGATTCATCAAGATAATATGCATGTAAATAAGTATATAACCAAGACACGCCATACTCAAGAGCAATCAAACTTAAATCCGGCGGAGGATGACCACCCCAAGAGTCATCTGGCCAATTTGGCATCACAGTTTCATCTATCCCTAGCTCTTTAGCAAGACTATCGTAACGCCAATATTTCAAACTATGACAGCTCAGGCAGCTTGATTTAAAATAGGCGCCACCACGTAAAACTTTTACTTGATCAGCAGCATCCACACTAACCGGCTCATGGAGAACCAAGGACTCTGCATAAATACCGATATAAAAAAGAAGAAAAAAAAGACCATACTTTGTCATAAGATCACTCTTTTAGGAACTTCATAGCGAGGCGCAAAAGTAGATACGATTGGCAAGAGCAAAAAATACAAAAAATAAAACACCAATGCCCAACGCGCGATCCTAATAGTGGTATCTGTTGCGGGTAAAAAGCCAACGATACCTAACACAATAAACGAAGCAACCACCATCGCAAGTAAAAAACGCTCCCAAAAACTTCGAAAACGCATAGACCGAACCGGATTTTGGTCCAACCAAGGTAGAAAAGCCCAAAGAATAATCGATAAGAGCATCATCAGCGCCCCTAGGCTCTTATTTGGCACGGCACGAACAATGGCATAAAACGGAGATAAGTACCAGGCTGGTTTAATATGCTGCGGCGTAATCAACGCATTTGCCTCTCTAAAATTCTCTGCCTCAAACGTCAACCCCATAGCCATGGGAAAATAAAAAACAAGCACCATAAATAACAATATATAAACCAAAACAATGGGGATATACTTCATAACAAAATACGGATAATACCCGATAGCATCCCTTGGCCAGCCGTTCTTGTCTTTGTATTTCATAATATCTATGCCATCAGGATTATTCGATCCCGCTACATGCAGCAGCACAATATGTAGCGCAATAATGCCTAACAATAAAAAAGAGAAACCCACCACATGAAACGCAAAAAAACGATGTAACGTCACCGTCGACACATCATAATCTCCTTGCAATGTTATAACGATATCTTTTCCAACAAATGGTACGGTTTCAAATAAGGAAATAATAACTTTGCTAGCCCAATAGGACATCTGACCCCAAGGTAGCACATACCCTGTGTAAGCTTCAGCCATAAGTAAAAAAAACAAAACGATGCCACTTAGCCAAAGTAATTCCCTTGGCTCCTTGTATGAACCATACAAAAGCGCCCTAAAAATATGCATATAAATCACCAAAAACCACATAGAGGCACCAACCCCGTGAATATACCTAATAAGCCAACCAAAAGGGACATCGCGCATGATTGATTGTACAGAGGCGAATGCATCTTCAGCGGTTGGCG
>CAXGBK010000004.1:0-13200 GCA_964008345.1 uncultured Coxiella sp. | reverse complement strand
GGCATTAGGCGTTTTTTTTGCTTATCAAGCAAGCTTGAAAGGCGATTAAACAGGGGTTGTTTGGTGCGGGTTTGCTATGCCAAAGTCTTGGGTTTTGCATGATCTTATCGAATCCATTTCCTGTGCGGATTATCCGATCAATCGCTTTTGCTTCGCATTGGTCGTATTCTTTTTGGCAATCCCTCTGTGCGGGTTTTGTAAGCTGTTTGCTACAGCTAGATAGCGCGAGTAAGCTGACGAGTATTACTATTTTAGGATTCATTGTGCCATGAGAAGGTGGGGATGCGATGGTTTTTTGAAAAGAACCGGTCTATCTCTTCAAGGTCTTTGATGCAAATGCTCCCAGATTGAAGTTTGAGGTTGAGTGCGTTGAGGATGAAGCTGTAGCGTTCTTTTGCAAGTGTCAGTTGATTTTGATGTAATTGTGCAATGCTATCGAGTATGTCGCCTATGGTGATCGCGCCAACATTGTGTCTTAGTTGATTCATGGCTACAACTTCTTTATTGGCTTCAATAGCTTTTTTTTCTGCAGCGATCCTTTTTTTTCCGGAAATGGTGGCATAGTAGAGTTTTCGTATGGAAATATTCGTGTCTGCGACGGTTTTTTCATAATTGGTTTTAGCAAGAGAAACAGCCTGATAGCCTTTTTGTAGCTGCCAAATTCGTGATCCACCCGTTACCAAAGGGGCTTGTATGGTTAGTTTGAGTAGACGTGTATCTTGGTTGATGTGGTTAGCGCTCGTGTTGTTTGTGCGTTGTTTTCCTGCCTGTAAACCGCCACTTATCGTTGGTAAGAATGCTCCCTTTGCCGCTAGATAGCCGGTTTTTGCTAGGTTGGATTGTTTTTCAGCAATTAGATTTGCCAAATTATGTGTTTGCGCCTGTGCAATCCATTTCTTTAACGGTTGTAGATTTTGAAATGGCAGTGTGGTGTTATGCATAGTGGCTATGGAGCTGATGGATTGCCCAGTTGCTTGTTGGAGTATGTCAAGGCTGTCGCGGATATTTTGCTCTGCTTTGATAACATTGGCTTCACTTATAGCGACTTCAGCTACGATGCGGGTTAGTTCGGTATGGGTGATAATACCCGATTTTTGCTGGGCGATGGCTTGCTTATGTCGAAATTGATACTCTTTCAATGCTGCTTGGCTAAAGGATAGATTATCTAGGCTTAGTAGGCATTCAAAGTATAAGCTTGCGATGTTTAAAATAAACGCTTGGCGTTGTTGCTGGTAGATGTGGTGTTGTATTTGTTTTTCTATAGCCTCTTTCCTGTAGGTGGCGATTAACGTTGGATTAAATAGCTCCTGTTTTAAAAGTAGGGCATAATTGCGGGTTTCGTATTGCGATGAAGTGTTTTTGTAAATATGGTTTTTGCTTGAAGTGGCCTGGATACTGGCTTGTGGTAATAATGGAGCTAGTGCGATTTTGTCGTCGTATTGGCTTTGTAGCCAAACGGTTTTGGCTTGTTTGAGGCTTAGGTCGTTCTCAAGCCCTTGATAAAATGATTGTATTAGGCCGACTGCCGAAGCGCAAAGAGGCAGGGTGCTAATAAAGGATAAGATGAGTAATTTGATGATTTGCATGTTGTCTTAAGCTAGACCTTTTCTTAAGTATGTTGTATATTACCAACCATTGCAAGTTTGATTGACTTTGCTTGTTGTATTGTAGAGAGGCATGAATGCAAAAGGATAACAACTTTACTGGATCGGACGTTAGAAATATCTGTAGAGAGGTTGTTCACAGTGGATTTGCACGTGTTATTCGATTAGCTTATACCTACCCACTTTTTCAAGGTGGTACAGCGGCTGTGCAGGATCACGAAGTGGTAATGCGCTCAAACGCCGTGGTGGTTCTTCCGTATGACCCAATTAGGGATACTATTGTTATGATTAGACAAATACGATCCGGTCTGGTTGCTTGTGATGCTGCCCAACCCTGGTTACTAGAGCTTGTTGCAGGCGTTTGTGATGACGAGGAAGAGCCCTTAGAAGCTGCAAGAAGAGAGCTTTTGGAGGAAACAGGTTTGCAGACGTCTGCTTTAAGTCACTTGGCGTCGTACTGGGTTAGTCCAGGAGGATCCACGGAGAAGATCCATGCGTATTGTGCTTGTGTGGATAGTACAAAAATACTGGATATTGCTGGATTAGAGGAAGAGGGTGAGAATATAAAAGTGGAAGTGTTTTCAAGAGTACATGCCATGGAGATGCTAGATCGTGGTGATGTAAGTAACAGCGCCAGCTTAATTTGTCTACAATGGTTATCTCGAAACCGTATGGCTTTGCGCGAACAATTTGAATCAAAATAGGATAGGGTGATGTCTGAATATAGTGCCGATTCGTTAAAGGTTTTAGAGGGGTTGGACCCTGTAAGGCAACGACCTAATATGTACACGGATACCTCATGTCCTAATCATTTGGCACAAGAAGCCATTGATAATTGCGTCGATGAGGCATTGGCAGGGCACGCAAATGTTTTAAAGGTAACGTTGCTGGTGGATGGGGGCATAATCGTTGAGGACAATGGTCGAGGTATGCCTGTAGATCTACACCAACAGTATGGGGTTCCTGGTGTTGAGCTTATATTAACCAAACTACATGCCGGTGCAAAATTTAGTAATAAAACATACCAGTATTCAGGTGGATTACATGGGGTTGGTATTTCTGTAACCAATGCGCTTTCTAAACGTCTTATTGTTGAGGTTAAGCGAGGAGGTCGCCTCTATCAAATGGTATTTTCCTCAGGCGAGATTGAAAAGAAATTAGAGGATGTTGGGAAAGTTGCTAAAAGCGATACAGGGACTAAGGTAACTTTTTATCCGGATGAGAAGTATTTTGATGAAGTGTCTTTTAAGGTTAAACAGTTGAAGCATCTTTTGCGTGCAAAAGCTATTTTGTGCGCAGGGCTGAAAATAGAAGTCCAAGATGATTTAGCAAATGAAACGATTATTTGGCATTATCCAGAAGGTATTAGTGCCTATGCAAATATAGCCCTTGAAGGTAAAACGTATCTGCCAATGCCTCCCTATGTCCAACGTTTCCAAGAAGATGATTTTTGCTTGGAATGGTTAGTCTGTTGGTGCATGGAAGGCCAGTGCGATGTGGCGGAGAGTTATGTGAATTTGATTCCAACGCCTTATGGTGGGACCCATGTTAATGGCATGCGTACAGGGCTACTTGAAGCCGTTCGTGAGTTTTGCGATGTGCGGATGCTGACGCCAAAAGGGTTAAAGTTAAAAGCCGAAGATATATGGGATGCATGCGTTTTTGTGGTGTCGTTAAAAATTCCAGAGCCCCATTTTTCCGGTCAAACAAAAGATCGTCTGGTCAATCAGTCGGTGACCGCTAAAGTTAGTGCTTGCGTGCATGATCAATTTAGCTTGTGGTTGCATCAGCATGTTCAAGAAGCAGAAGTTCTTGCTGAATATTTTATCAGCTGTGCGCAGCAGAGGGTTCGGAACAGTCAAAAAGTTCAGCGTAAGAAATGGGTTGCTGGTCCACGGTTACCGGGTAAGTTAACGGATTGCTTATCCTCAGATAAAGATGGAGAGCTTTTTTTGGTTGAGGGTGATTCTGCGGGAGGATCGGCAAGACAGGCTCGAGATAAGAATAATCAGGCAATCTTGCCTTTGCGTGGTAAGATTTTAAATACCTGGGAAGTTAATCAAGATAAATTACTATTGTCTAAAGAGGTGCATGATATTTCTGTGGCAATCGGAGTTGATCCGGGCAGTGAAGATTTAAGTGGGCTGCGATATGGGAAGATTTGTATTCTGACGGATGCGGATTCAGATGGTAGCCATATTAGCACATTACTTTGCGCGCTTTTTTTAAAACACTTTACCAGCTTAGTAGCTAAGGGCCATGTTTATGTAGCGATGCCGCCACTTTTTCGGATTGATTGTAATAAACAGGTCTATTACGCTCAGGACGAGTCTGAAAAGGATGCCATCGTTGCGGATATTGTTAGTAAAAATGCGCGTGCAAAATATGTTATAATGCGTTTTAAAGGACTTGGTGAGATGAATCCGATGCAACTTCGTGAGACGACTATGGCGGTTGATACACGGCGTTTGATTCAGCTAAGTTACGACTATGAAGAGGCTGATGATAACCTTATGCATGATTTGCTTAGTAAAAAGAAGGCCTCTCAGCGGAGGCAGTGGTTAGGTGAGAAAGGTGATCTAGCTGTTATTTGATTTTATAGGAGGGTAGGGGTTGTTATTTTTTATACAGTATAGGTGGATACCAAGGTGAATCATTATAAAAATAGGATGTCTACATTTAGACTGGCGGTTTTTCCTATTGCTAATAGCGAGTTGGGAAAGTTTATTCCTATGAGTATTATCTTGTTTTGTACTATCTTTTCTTTTTGGATGCTGCGGATTTTGAAAGATCCCTTAATATTAACAGCCCCCGGTTCTGGTGCAGAAGTACTAAGTTTTTTGAAGCTTTACGTTGCGTTACCTTGTACGATGATTTCTATGATTATTTATATGAAGATGCGCAAGGCTTTTAGTCTAGAGTCCACGTATTATATCATTAGTGCTGCTTTTGTGTTTTTTTTCTTGTTCTTTTCTTTGGTGTTGTATCCCTACCATGATTTACTACACCCGCCAATAGAAGTAGTGCAAGCGCTGAAAAATAGCTATCCGGTTTTTCGATGGTTCTTCGTTATTTATGGGGTTTGGACTTTTTCATTATTTTATGTGGTTTCTGAATTGTGGGGAACGTTTTTATTGACGGTTATGTTTTGGCAATTTGCTAATGATAATATTTTGACAGAAGAAGCGAAGCGTTATTATCCGCTTTTTATTACCATCGGAAATGTAGCGATGCTCGTTTTAAAGCCAGCAGTGCAATTGCTTATTAGTACGGGCGGTGATGATATTTTACACGCATGTATCGTGGTTTGTATTTCTGCTCTGATTCAGATGGCTTTACTATATTATATTAACAGAAAGGTTTTACCCGCACCAAAATTCAAGGATATGCCTTATGCATCAAAAAAGAATTATCTCTCTTTAAGAGACAGTATACGGGTTCTATTGCATTCAGAATACATTGGATACGTTGCTATTATGATTTTATCTTACGGTGTTACCATTAACCTGGTAGAGTCAATGTGGAAGTCGCAAGTTCGACTGGTTTATCCAAATCGTGCAGAGTTGATGGCTTTTAATGCGGAATATACTTTTTGGATGGGCGGGGTTACAATTCTAATGAATTACACGAGTAAAGGCCTTATCCGTAAACTTGGTTGGAAGATTGGGGCTCTTATTACCCCTCTTGTCTGTGGTTTTTTTGGGACCATATTCTATGTTTTTGTGTTGGGTAAGCATATGTTGTTTGCTACGGGACTACATGGTAACGCTCTATTAATGATGACGGTATGGGTAGGCGGTTTCAGTGTTTTGATGAGTAAAGGTTCTAAATATTCATTCTTTGATCCGACTAAAGAGATGGCTTTTATTCCGTTGGATGTCGATTTGCGTACGAACGGAAAAGCTGCAGCAGATGGTTTTGGCGAGCGATTGGGCAAATCATTAGGGGGAGGCTTGATCTCGAGCTTAATTATTATGACGGGTCAAGATTTAGACGGGTTGAGTCATATATTAGCTTTGGTCGTGGTGGCTTTGAGCGTATTTTGGTTTTTATCTGTGCATAAATTAAGCGTACTATATCAAAATAAATTAAGAGAACAGGCGGATGCCCAGCATGATGTTGGTTTTGCTTGCTCATCTTGAAGCCAAAGTGGATCGTTTTTAATATTATAGAAACATTAAGAGCGTAAATCAGATAGTCAATCTTGGTTATCATTCTGAATAATTGGACTTTATTTGTTTTTTTGCGTATAATCGTATTGGTTGATTTTTTTGCTATGCTTTTGTTCCCAAGAAATGAAAATGTTGAAGATTGTATGTCTGTTTGTAAGGAGGATCGGAGATTCTTGTATGCGTAGTTTATATACCGGTTTGTCCCGGCTCTTTTTATTTTTTTTCCCTATCCGTTCAGATGAACTAAGAAAGTTTATTCCTTTTTGTTTGTTAATTTTTATAACAACGTTTGTGCATCATTTATTGCGAGTCGTTAAGGATCCTTTGGTTTTGTCCGAGCCTGGTTCTGGGGCGGAGGTTTTGAGTTTCTTAAAGTTATATTTTGCATTACCGGCTAGTATGTTGGCAACGATGATGTATATGTCTTTACGAAAGAGATCTAGTATGTCATTTACCTATTATGTTATTGTAGGGGGCTATGCTGCTTTTATTATTTTGTATGCTTTTTGTATTTATCCTAATGTGGCCTGGTTACACCCAAGTCCCTTAAAGATTGCATTTTTGCAGCGCTCATACCCTATGTTTCGTTGGTTTTTTACGATTTGGGGTATGTGGACTTATGCTTTTTACTATGTTACTGCAGAAATTTGGGGGACATTTGTACTGAGTGTAATGTTTTGGCAGTTGGCTAATGATAATATCGGTGTAAAGCAAGCTGAGACTTTCTATCCCCTTTTTGTGACGATTAGTAACGTTGCCTTGTTGTTTTTGAATCCTTTGGTTAAGTATATCGCTGATAGCAAGGTAAACGATATGCTAGAAGCAAATATCGTGGTGGTATGCTGCTCGGTTATGATGTTAGCGGTGTTTTATTATTTGGATACGCAGGGCATGTCTGAGGGGGCTCCTGAAGCAGTATCTAATAAGTTAAAACCAAAAAGTAAGTCGGTTTTTTCAGATGGTTTAGCACTACTATGGCGGTCAGAGTACGTAGGGTATCTTACGATGTTGGTTTTTTGTTACGCATGTATCGTAACGTTGGTGGAGGTTACTTGGAAGTCACAAATCAGGTTACTTTATCCTTCCCGTGCCTCGTATATGGCATTTTATGCGGATTATACTTTTTACACAGGGATTGTGACCATCCTTCTGAATTACTTGAGTAAAACGGTTATTCAGCGTTTTGGTTGGACCGTGGGTGCGATTATTACCCCCATATCATGCGGTATTTTTGGCTCTTTATTTTATATATTTATGTTGGTCCAAAACGCACATTTTTATGGTTTTGACCAGGGTTTTATGATTCATTGCGCCGTCTGGATTGGCGCGCTATCTGTTATGATGAGTCGTGGAGCTAAGTACGCCTTTTTTGATCCAACCAAAGAAATGGCTTTCATCCCTTTAGAAAAGAATTTGAGTGTGAATGGAAAGGCTATTGCCGATGGAATGGGAAGTAAGTTCGGTAAATCTTTCGGAGGGTGCTTGGTGTCTACTAGTATGATGCTATCTGGGCAGGATTTAGAAGGTTTGTGTGTTTGGTTAGGAATGATTGTATTGTGTTTGAGTATTTTCTGGCTTTTTGCTGTGTTGAGGCTTAGTGTTCTCTACGGACGGCAAGTTAGAGAGGCTACAATGTATGTGGACGCAAATGGGCTAGAAGAATGGACTAGTGCGTAAGTCCAAGCCAGTGCGGGATTTGTGTTACATTCTCCAATATATCCGATGGATTGTAATGTTGCAGTATTTTTTTTGTTAAGCCGCCTGTCGTGACAGCAAGTGTTTTCATGCCAACGCTTTGTGCTGCAAGGAGGTCACTCTGGTGATCGCCTACCATAAGGCAATACTCTGGTTCTGTGTTCATTTTTTTACATAAGGCCATTAGCATATCAGGTTGTGGTTTTTTAGGCATTTCGTCACCACAGTAAGATGCGCTAATGAAGTTTGATATACCCGTAATGGATAGTTCTTCTTGGAAAACTTTCCTTCTTTTATTCGTTGCAATACAGAGATCTATGCCGTGTGAAAATAATTCTGCAAGGGCTTTTTTTGTTTGGTTGTGGATAAGTTGGATGCTGCTGTGGTTCTTGACGTAGTATTCTATAAATAGCTCTAGGTATGCTTGTATTTCTTTCGTTGACATGCTGGGGTATAGTTTGCTGACAATATCTACGTCGCTTTCGCCTATATATTGCTTTAGCGTCGCTTCATCATGGGGAGGCAAGTTGAGTGATTGGATGGTTTCTCGGTGGCTTTTTAATAGTAGGGGAAGGCTGTGGACAAGCGTGCCATCCCAGTCAAAGATGATGGTTTTGTATTGCTTTTTTTTGCAAATGGGTTGGTGAACGCGCTTCATATTGCACCCCATTCTATTAAGGTTTTCTTCTAGGTAATTATAACCCCTGTCTAGGTATTGGATATTGTTAATGAGGGTCTCTCCCTTTGCAATAAGTCCAGCTAATACAAGTGATGCAGATGCGCGAATATCTGTAGCATTAACGGTTCCTCCTTTGAGGTAGGGTGCACCGGTTGTGAATACGGTGTTGTTCACAATCTTGATGTTGGCTTGTAATTTTTTTAGTTCGTAGGCATGTGCTAATCGGTTTTCATAGATTTCTTCGGTGATATAAGCGTCGCCATTGGCTATACAGTTAAGTGTTAGCCATTGTGCTTGTAAGTCGGTTGGAAACCCAGGATAAGGCTTTGTGGTAATACTCGTGGCGGTTGGTCTTTTATTCATTTCAAGTTGGATGGCGTCAGGGTGCGTGGTTATTTTTGCGCCTGCGGCCATCAGTTTTTGTAATACGGTAGTGAGGTGCTCGGGATTGATGCCTTTGATTAAAATATTACCTTGGCATATTGTTGTGGCAATAAGGTAGGTCCCTGCTTCTATACGGTCACCAATGATAGTGTGTGTGGCTGATTTGGATAGTGTTTTCTTGCCTTTTATCGTAATGGTCGAGGTTCCTTGGCCAGTGATATCAGCGCCTATCTTGTTGAGGAAGTTGATTAAATCCTCAACTTCTGGGTCTTTTGCTGCATTTCTTAGTATCGTGGTGCCTTGGGCAGTGGATGCTGCCATTATTAGATTTTCAGTGCCCGTTACACTAGGAAATGGTAGGTCAAAGTCTGTAGCATAGAGGCCGTTGGGTGCTCTTGCTGTGACCGCTTGATTTTCTAGCACGATTTCTGCGCCCATTCTGCGTAATCCTTCGATATGGATATCTACCGGTCTTGCTCCAATTTTACAGCCCCCAGGCAAAGGGATATGTGCTTTTTTATACCTAGCAAGCATGGGGCCAAGAAATAGAAAAGATGTTCTAAGCTTTTTTGCCAGTGCAATTGGTATGTCCGTACTTAGGCAATCTTTGGTGTCGATATGTAGTGACATGTTTTCATCGAGACAGATGTTGGCTCCGAGCGTGCACAAGGTTTCGAGCATGGCATGTGTGTCTGTTAGCCCAGGTACTTTGATAAGTTTGATGGGTTTGGTTGCCAGCATCGAAGCAGCCAAAATAGGCAAGGTTGCGTTTTTTGATCCGGAAATATTGACTAAGCCATTTTCAATAGATGATTGTCCTTGGATAATAAGTTGATTGAGTCGTTTTGTGCCCATGAATTTTTTCCTGATTAATAGCCGTTTTAAATACTTTCTTTAAGGGAGTCTTCCAATTTATTGTTCAGCCCTTTGAGTCCTTTGTTTCGAATGGTTGCAGCGTACTTTAGGTGATATTGATCTAAGTAGCTCACGTTATCGACAGTGATATCTGTGATTTTCCATTGTTTGGCATCGTCACAGGAACACTTCATGTAAAAGATTAAGTCGTTGGGTTTTTCTTCGATGTATGCTTTTGCTGCTATGGTTTGGTATTCTGTATTATTAGGTGTTCGTGAGGATGCGAATTTGATTTTTGTGTGGCTGGTTTTTACCAGGAACTGTGTGTATTCTCTAAGTACAACTTGTTGAAAAATTTTGTGAAATCTTTTTTGTTCGTTTTTAGAAGACATTTTCCAGTGGTATCTTCCAATCACATGCATAACCATACTTTTGATGTCGATAAGCGGGATGAGTATCTCTTCGCTGGTTTTGCTTATGGAGTGGTTGATTTGATCGTCATTTTGGGCATTTTTTTTCTTAAAAGCAAGGATGTCTGCGTTTATTTTTTCCGTGGTTTCTTCTAGGATAGTACGGGGATTTTTTGTGCATACTGAAGGACAGCTAAGCGTTTGCAGTGGAGAGAGAATGACACATAGTAGTAGGGCTTTTAAGGTGTTTGTGATCATATTACTCCTTGCTAGATATGTAAGCTATAGCTTGACTTAAAATGCGCTCAAAGACAATTGCAGGGTATGTTTTTTTCATGAATTCATTGTTTTGTAAGGCTTGGTCGGAAAGACCAGGTGTGATCGAGATAAACTTACTTCCTAAAAGGCCCTCTGTTAGAATGCTTACAGAGCTATCTGTCGGTATTTGTATTTCTTTATTGTAGATAAGAAAGCTGACTTCAGCTAAAAAATTCTCAGGATTAAGCCGGATCTTTTGTACTTCACCGATTTTTACACCGCCAATACGAACGGGGGCTTTGCTTTTGAGTCCGTTGATGTCTTCGAATTTTGCGTGCAAAAGATAGTTTAGATTGTGCGTTTCAAAGTGCATATTGGTGGTTTGAATTGTAATAAATAGCAGAGCGGTAAAGGTAAGTAGAAAAAAAATACCTATGGTTACTTCAATGTTTTTATGTCGTATCATATCCATATCCTCATCAGAAGGGCTGTTAGAAAAAAATCAGCGATTAATATCGCTAATGATGATGTTACCACCGTCTCCGTAGTAGCTTGTGCTACGCCAGAAGCAGATTTGTTAGCAAAAGTCCCTTTATAGAGTGCGATACTGTGTATGATAATTGAAAATATCAAAGATTTGAAGAGCCCAGGTGCTAGATCGATGTTGAAGGTGACATTTTTTCGGATATCAATCCAAAATAAACCGGCATCAATCTGTAGCCAGTATATGGCAATAATATGACCGCCGATGATAGCAAAGGTGTTAAATAGGATGGTTAGTAAAGGTAGTGAAATGATGCCGCTGATAAATCTTGGAAATAGTATGTAGCTTTTGGTAGGTATTTCCATAGCTTCTAAAGCTTTTATTTGCTCGGAGAGTTCCATGATTGCTATTTCCGAGGTGATGCTTGATCCGGTTCTTCCCGTGTATAGTAAGGCGCTGATTACTGGCCCAAGCTCACGAAAAGTGCTGAGCGTGATCAATTGTCCTAGTTGTGTTTCAGAACCAAACATGGAGAGTATATAATGGCCTTGCAGAGCAAGGACACCCCCAATAAAGCAGGCACTAGGAATAATAATAAATGAGCTAAGGACCCCTGAGAAAAAGATCTGCATGAGACAATTGTATGCTTCAATATAGCGTTTTGGGAAGCCGCACAATATGTTGTCAAATAGGTAGCAGAAAAAGTGTCCAATGGATCCTGCTAAGGTCGTCAGGGATCGATTCATGATAGATTGGATCCTTTATTTTCGTTTGGGTGGTGGATGATGAATCGTTGTAAAAAAGGATCTGAAATGGCAGCCAACTCCTTTGGTGTTCCATGGTAGCGTATAGATTGGTTGTGCAGTAGGTAAATCCTATCGGCCAGTTTAGATGCTATGGCGGGTTCGTGTGATACGATAATGGTTGTGGCCTCGAGTAGAGTGTTCATTCTTTGGATAAGACTGCATAGGTTTTCAATATTTAGAGGGTCTTGTCCAGCAAAGGGCTCGTCAAAAAAAATAAAGTTGGGGTTTAGGATGGTTGCTCTGGCAATAGCTACACGTCTGGACATACCACCGGATAGTTGCTCAGGGTAGAGGTTCTCTGTATCGGGAAGTCCTATTTCTTCTAGGCGTTGGGAAACTTTCTTGTGTATAGTCGTTTCGTCGTTTTGGGTGTGGTAGCGTAAGGGGAGTGCGATATTTTCGAATACCGTTAAGTTAAGCAGTAGCGCATCGCTTTGGAATAGAATACCGAGCTTGTCGTTAGGGCTCTTCTCATGTATGGGCTTACCATTGATTAGAACAGAGCCTTTTGTTGCGGTTTCTTGACCCGAGAGTACACGTAGTAAGCTGGTTTTTCCCGATCCCGATGGTCCCATAATCAGATTGATACTTTTCGGTTGAATACCGATGTCGATATTTTCTAAAACGGGTTTTTCGTCGTAAGATATATGAACATCGGTAGCATGAAGAGCAAAATCGGTCATCGTTTCGTTGGCCTATGCAATGTGGGCAATTCATGTTATATTACCTTATATTTCTTTGTTTTTCTAACGTAATATGGAAAAAGATGATTTTTTCTTACGGCATGCAGAGCGTGCCGTTCGATCTGCACAAGATGCTCTGGGTTTGACGTTGGCAAGGCTCGATCAATCCTTTTGTCAGATTTGTCAGATCATAGCTTCAACACAAGGGCATGTTATTGTGATGGCTGTAGGTAAGTCTGCTTGGGTGGCAAAGAAGTTTGCTTCAACACTCGCTAGCTTAGGTCAGCCTGCCTTTTTCGTACACCCTTGCGATGCGGGTCATGGAGACTGTGGTAATATTACGGAAAAAGATGTCGTGGTTATGTTTTCCAATTCTGGGGGAACGTCTGAACTGTTAAAGATTGTGCCAACCGTTCGTCGTCGTGCAAAGTCTGTACTGGGTGTTTTTGGCGCTGAAGACGCTTTGTTATCCGAGGCTATGGATGTGACTTTGGTGCTGGGTGTTACGAAGGAGTCTTGTGCCCTTGGTCTCGCTCCAACAACAAGTGTTACTGTGTTTGGGGTGATTTGTGATGCCGTTGCGGCGGCCGTTGCTGCCAAGAAAGGTTTTACCGAAAATGACTTTGCAATGACACATCCTTATGGTTCCTTGGGGCGTAATTTGACGATGGCCGTAGCCGATGTAATGGTCCCACTAGATCGTTGTCCGCAGGTGTTTGTCAATCAATCGATTGTAGATAGCATGTTAGCTATGTCAGACAAAGCTTTATCTGTCGCAATGGTTTATGATGAGTCTGGACAGTACCTAGGTATACAATCGTTGGCGCTTTTGCGCCAAGCGTTGCTCTCGCATGCGAATCCCCGCACGATTATCAATAGGGATTATATCTTAGCTAATGCGGTATCGCTGCAGGCCGATATGTTATTGCACGATGCGTGGAAGTATTTAGATGACAAAGTTGCTGATATTGTGACGGTGATGTCGTCGTCTTCACAACCGGTTGGGTTATGGTTGGTTAGAGCGTGAATCGTGTCTATGGGTTGTATTTGGCTAGTTATTTAGGCCTGTTTGTTTTGCTTTTTTTCCCTTTAAGTATAATCTGGGGTGCGTATTATGAGAAGAGCGCGACGATGAGTCCGACGTCCTATGATGCGAGTTATCGCCATGTG
>CAXGBK010000003.1:0-7246 GCA_964008345.1 uncultured Coxiella sp. | reverse complement strand
TTATCCGTACTACAAACGTTATAAGCACTGTCATCTTTTAGGTATAGTTGCGCTCCCGATTTGATGGTAAGACTGTTACCACTATCTACTCTTATGCTAACTGTGGTACTCGCATCTTTTAATAGAACAGAGGGACTAAGACTTAGTACACTTCCGTCTCTAATCTGTAATCCTCGATATGCAGAATCTAGAATAACCTCCCCAACGATGACGGCCCCAATGCTTCCACTTAGATAAATACCCCTGCTGTCTGCCCCTGAGGTTGTGATGGTGTTGGTTCCTGAGATGGTTGCATCGTTGCTTCCAACTAAATAAATGCCATAGCCATCAATCCCTGCGGTTGTGATGGTGTTGGTTCCTGTAACAGTAGGTTTCATATTTGGCGCTTGTATACTTAGGCCTCTGTTGAGCATACCACTGCTAGTTTGATTAAGCGACACATCCTCTATGGTTATTGTGCCTGTACTGGTATCTGACGCGTTTGCACCTATAGCAGCTGTTCTTGACTTTGAAGCTGCTTGTATTGTAATTCCTTTTACGGTCGTATTACCCGTGACAAGAACGTCTGATGGGAAAACATAAGTACCAATAGCCATAAACTCCTTTAGGCTACTGGGAGCATCCCCCCCCCTGAAGCCCATTAACCGTGATGGTCGGGGTTTTTCCTGTTAACGTTACATCTTTTTTAAACTTCCCGCCGTTTGCGCTAAAAGTGAGCTTACTGCCGCCACCAACGAGTGCTTGACCTTGCTTCAAGCGTAGTGACGCTCGTTCATCACAACTCAAGAGTGTATCACCTTCTTTTGTTGAAAAACTTGTCACAGCGTTGCCACTACTGTCTAGTAGATCTGCACAGCCACTATTATCTCCTGCATTGTACGTAATGTCATTCGTCACATGCACTAAGCTGCCTTCTTTTCCGTTTGTTGTTTTGGCGCTCAAATCCCTCCAAGATCCTGTATCCACCACATGATATGTACTTATTTTTTGCCCGTTTAGATAAACACCATGCTTAATAAAGCCATAAAGCCTTGTTCTCCAAACCATATGGATGGGGCTTGAAGCTTCCGGCTCGCTTTATCATAACGCATATCACTTACTGTTGCTGTGCTTACACCCACGGGCTTTCCTTTAATTTGCAACGCAAGCTTCATACTAAACTGCCAATTACGGTTACTATCATATTTTGCTTGAAGCGTTGTACTCCCAAGCGTACTATCTCCCATAAGCCTATTGGCACGTAGCGCTAAAACGGCGCCGGTGAACCCTTTTGTTTGAGACCAGTTGTGTGGGTGTTTCATATGCGCATACACCCCAAACTCTGGATCTAACTGAACGTTTCGTGAAAGATCTATATGTCTTTGGTATGCAAGTTTTGCACCAGGAAGCATATAGTGATGACCCAGATAGACCTCGCGCTCTGATAGATGAATCGTTGTATCTTCCACGTAGTTAGGGTAGGTGGCGGAAAAACTAAAACGATTTTTCTTCCCACTGTTGACATAATCAAAGCTTCTTTGCCAGGATTTTTTTCCTTGATGGCCGTATGACAACCTGATCTGATCAATATAAAAACCCCAAACACTAAAGCGCTCTTGATCTCCGCTATGTTCTTGTATAACACGTCCGCCTAAACGATATTGCTTTCCTTCAAAAGCGAGCAATCCCTGAAAACGATCCTCCTGACCGAAAGGAAGGATGATATTTCCAGATTGTTTACTCTTTATATGATGTAACCCTTGCTCGTGACCTAGGGTTACAGTAGGTAAAGGATAGGCTTTTACTTCAACAAGACATAGCAGCAATAAGGCACAGCTGTAAGCTGTTTTTCTAAGAATACGCACCAGGACACCAGAAAAGCATTAAAACAAGCTTAAAACATCCCGGTTAAGACGTCAAGTTTTTTGCTTAGTGGTTTTTTATCAACGCTTCAAGTTTTGCTTCATCTAAGAAATTCTCAACAAATGCCATCTTGGTATGGCTCTTATTTGAAACCACTATCATTGGCGTTCCTTGCAGCTGCAGATTTTCGGCTAAACGGTAGTTTTCTTTTATAATCTGGTTGAACTGATCTGAACTCCATGCATTTTGTAATTCGGTCTCAGAAATACCCAGAGGCTTGAATGCTTTGATGATTTTTTCCCGTGATGTTGGCTTTGGCATCTCACTGAGAATCTTGTCTGCTTGTATGAACGTCCCTTTATGCTGGGCTAGTATAGCTGCTTTTGCCGCAGCTACCGAGTCATTCCCTAAAATGGGGAGCTGTTTGACTTGTATCTTCACCTGCTCGTTCTTTTGCACAATTTTGTTAAGCGAGCTCAGCGCTTTTCGGCAGTACCCACACTGGTAGTCACTAATAATCATCACGGTTGTTGGTGCATTTTGGTTGCCAATAACACCATCATGCTTGGTAGAAAAAACCGACCCAGCATGCTGCTTTATGTAGCCTAGGGATGCCTCTTTTTGCTTGGCGACCCTCATGCTCTGATGCTTTAAAAGAGCTTTGTGAATGACCTCAGGATGCGCCATGATATAATCATGGATTAGCTTATCAACAGCAGCTTTGGATTTAGCAGCAAACACGGGCTGAACACAAAGTGTGGATGCAATTAAAGCCCCAGATAACGCTAATAAAAGACTTGTTTTTCTACCAATAATCATCGAGCAATTCCTAAATACTTACAACCATCATACGCAATTAGTGAAGGACTTTCAACTATAGTTGTACGCTATCTTCAACGCTGCACCGATTTTCTCGCTTGAGATGAATAGATAAAAGCGAAATGGCGGCAGGCGTAACGCCGCTTATCCGTGAAGCTTGACCCAGTGTGTGTGGTCTTGCCATCGTGAGTTTTTCGATGACCTCGCTGGATAGCCCTTTGATGCCTGCATACGAGAATGTTTTAGGAATAATGGTTTGCTCCTGACGGGCTTGTCTTGTAACCTCTAACGATTGGCGGGAAATATAGCCGGCGTATTTTTGCGTAATCATAACCTCTTCGAGGACCACCGTATGTCTAAAAACCTCGGCATAGAACGCAGCTATGCTGCTAGCTTGTACTTCTGGTCGCTTCATTAACGCCACGAGCTTGCATGGTTTTTGTATCTGGATGTTATGAAGACGCTCCAGTTGCTGAGAGAAGCCATCCTTTGGCTGTATGGTGATTTTCTCAGCTTGGGCTAGGTAGTCAGCCATGGTTGCCGATTTTTCTTGCCAACTTTTCCAGTTTTTTTCTGACAAACAGCCTAAATGATAAGCCTCTTCACTTAAACGACTATCTGCATTTCCTTCTCGCAGAAGTAACCGAAACTCTGCACGGCTAGTAAACATTCTATACGGCTCTTGTGTGCCCATATTGATCAAGTCATCGACTAAAACCCCCAGATAGGCCTGATGCCTTTTGGGGTACCATGTCGGCTGCCCACTGGCTAATCGTGCAGCATTGATCCCAGCTAGCAACCCTTGTGCTGCAGCTTCCTCATAACCGGTTGTACCATTGATTTGCCCTGCAAAAAACAAGTTCCCTACCGCCTTACTTTCAAGCCAAGGCGTCAATCCTTGCGGGTTGAAAAAATCATACTCTATAGCATACCCAGGCCTTGTAATGCGTGCATTCTCAAGCCCTTTTATGGATCGTACCATCGCAATTTGCGCTTGATAGGGTAGGCTTGTCGATATGCCATTAGGGTACACCTCTCCAACGTTGAGTCCTTCTGGTTCTAAGAAGATCTGATGACTTTCCTGATGCGCAAAGCGATGGACTTTGTCCTCGATAGATGGGCAGTACCGGGGCCCTTTCCCCTGAATAGCACCACAGAACATGGGTGACAAAGAAAGGTTTTCACGGATGATTGCATGGGTTTTTGGGTTGGTTTTTGTAATGTGGCAATCCACCTGGCGTGGGTGATCACTGGGATCTGGCCAAAGACTAAAGTACGGAAGAATAGGCTCAGTCGGCTGCAAGGTTAGTTCAGAAAAATCGATGGATTTTTTATCTATCCTTGGCGGCGTTCCTGTTTTAAGACGCCCATAGGTAATATCAGAGCAATTTCGTAGAAAAGTAGACAAACCGTCTGACGATGGTTCACTAGCGCGCCCTCCGGCACGTTGATGCTGACCGATGTGTATCTTTCCAGAGAGGAAAGTTCCGGTCGTTAATACGATAGCTTTTGCGTAAAAGCAAATACCTAACGTCGTTCGCACGCCCACCACCTTATTATTTTTGAGAATAAGGTCGTCTACTGCCTGCTGAAAGCAATCTAGGTTTTCTTGTTCATCCACCAACCGGCGTACCGCGGTGCGATAAAGACTTCTATCAGCCTGCGCTCTTGTGGACTGTACCGCGGCGCCCTTACTACAATTGAGTATGCGCATGTGGATAGCCGCCTCATCGGCAGCTAGAGGCATAATTCCGCCCATCGCACTGATTTCTTTCACAAGGTGCCCCTTACCGATCCCGCCGATAGCCGGATTACAAGACATCTGGCCGATGGTATCTAAACTGTGTGTGATAAGTAAGGTCGATGCCCCCATCCGGGCTGCGGCGCACGCAGCTTCTGTTCCAGCGTGTCCACCCCCAACAATAATAACATCGTAATGGTCTATGCTTGCCACACAATCCCTATAAAAAAATACTTATCTTATTGAATTATTACCTATTTGTCAATTTATTTGTTTTTTTATGCAACCTTTGTTTTTTTTGACTATATAACTAAGCGAGTATACGAGGACTACCTGCAATGCAAATACACATTATTTTATTTGACCCGGTTCAGTTTTACACAAGTATAAATCCCTTTTGGGTTCCACTACGCTCTGGCATATTACAGGCAAGCCGAGCACACGATGCTAAAATCGTTTACCACACCCCCAGTTGCAATGGCGATTATAATTATGACAAGCTTCACGAGGACATGTCAAAACTGCTACAACATGTTTTAAGCGTTTCACCCAGCGGTGTGATCTTGGCGCTTCCTAACTATATGTACCAAACTAAACATATTGAGCGGTTTATTCATGCAAAGATTCCGCTTGTTTTCATTAACCCACCGGCAAATATTCCCTGGAAGGGGATTTCCTCGGTTGGTTCTTCTCATAGGCTAGGTGGCGAGTTGTGCGCAAAACACCTTGCCCCAGAAGCTGATAGCGAAATTATTCTTATCAGACATTTAAAAAAAGCTGACTTTATCGATGAACGTTGTGAAGGAATCCAGGATTACTTGCGGAGCATAAATCACACAGCAAAGGTCCGTACCGTTTTTTCTGGAACAGACTTGTCGCCGGCAATCGAGGTTGCAAGCTATTTAAAATCAAGGCGTAATGCACGGGTGTTTTGCTTCACGGTTAGGACTGGTAATATGATGGCAAACTATTTTCGTGAGCATAATGATCAAATGCGCGATCAAGATATTCTACTTGGCTGCTTTGATTTAACCACGGATATTCTGGTTGGTATTCGTGAAAGGCATGTCAAGTGCACCGTTGACTCACAACCATTTCTTATGGGCTTTGAAGCAATAACGTCGCTGGCGCTTTATTTGCAACATGGCATCATCCCTCCAGAAGATATTAAGTCTGGTCCTTATCTAATTGATATAAAGAATATTGACGATACGCTGAGAAAATTTGGACAGCGGCGCTAACTAAGAGATCGCAGCTTTTGCATGCTCACGAACGGCTTGTAAATCTTCAGCGGTGTTCACTTCAAGCGCTAGTGCGCTAATTAGATTTGCACCGATCGTACACCCCATCACCAGAAACCGCAGCTGCTCCAGTTTTTCTTGCTGCTCCAAGGGATGTGGGGGCGTCTTTTGAAAACGCATTAGTGCATCACGTTTGTATGCGTATACTCCGAGGTGGTAGTGCCCGTATGCCATCGCGGCACGGCAAAACCAGTGGCATCGCTTTATGGTATCGCCTTCCTGTGAAGAGATAATAGCTTTTACACAATGATGGTTTTTCTGCTGAATGCTGTCCATACAGGTCACGAGGGTGCCAACGTCATATCCATGCTGCAGAGGAATCAGCGCCGTCCCAATTTCTTCAGGCTGAATAAAAGGCAGGTCACCCTGGACATTGATAATGTTTTGATAATTGTTTGGCAACGTTTCTATGGCGGCAGCAACACGATCGGTTCCTGTCTCAAGTGTATTCGGGGTCATAATAGCCTTACCACCATAATGTTCAACGACAGCGGCGATTTCGGCGTGGTCTGTAGCGACAAATACGTCTCCAATATCTGCAGCAGTAGCTTGTGCTAAAACATGCGCGACCAGGGGCTTGTCATGGATTATGGCTAAAGCTTTTGCATTTAGGCGCTGACTGCCGTATCGTGCAGGAATAATCACGACTGTATCTTGCATGTCTTGCTCCGCTTGGTAACGAACGAGAGCTTATCAGAGATCGTTGTTCCAGGCAAGGTGCTTACTTGCCCAGACAAAAGTTCCTAAAGATGGCATCAAGGAGGTTTTCACTGCCATAGGCTCCAAGAATACTACTTAGTGCCTGCTGGGCTAAGCGCATCTCTTCGGCAACCAGGTCAAACGCATCGGCTGTTTGTGCCGCTTGGTGTAGGTGCTCTTTGCACCGCTCTAACTCAATAATATGCCGTGACCGTGCTGAAAAGACAGCGCCATCTTGGTCTCCGGTAAAAAAAATATCGCACATATGATCTAAAAGGGCGCTTACCCCAATGCCATTTTTTGCAGAAACCTTAAAATCGTCGTCACTATCTGTCTCTTTTGTAACCAGATCTAACTTGTTGCCGACTTTTATAACCGTGCTATTTTGACTAACGGCGCTCTTATGAAAATCACAAATCTCAGAATCTGGACCCGTTGCAAGATCATGCAGCGCCCAAATACAGTCTGCCTTACCCATAGCTTCACGTGCGCGATCTATACCCTTTCTTTCTACAGGATCGTTCGTTTCACGCAGACCTGCTGTATCGGTAATGGTGAAAACGTGGCCATTATGGCTGAATTTAGCCGTGAGTAAATCTCTGGTTGTCCCCGGAATATCAGTAACAATTGCGGTCTCTGTCTGTGTTAGGTAGTTAAGTAATGAAGACTTACCAACATTCGGTGGGCCACTAATCACAATGTGCATGCCCGTCTGCTCTCGCACACCGCGTGCTGTATCGATAAGAAGTGTGTTCAGCGATTCATGGAGTTTCTGTATCTTACTTTTTAGCACCGACAGCGCCTCCGTTGGGATGGCTTGCTCGGAGAAGTCTATGGCGGCCTC
>CAXGBK010000002.1:0-7480 GCA_964008345.1 uncultured Coxiella sp. | reverse complement strand
TATTTACAACTTTATAAATCTAGGAGTAGAAGATAGCGGTATTGCCTTTGATAAGTATCTATCTAACCTCTACGTCGTAAAACTTTCTATACGATTATGGATGGTCATTCTCATTGCATAGTTTTATTAGGACCATTTTTATTATTAGATCCACTAGCCAAAAGCGACTTAAATCGTTTAATTATGTTACGCCGTTGCGTAGCCTTGTGTAAATGATTTTCGGTCTTGGCCTTTGGTTTTCCCAACTTTAACTTTTCAACTTTTGCTAGGAGTTTTTTTTGTTCATGGTCGATTTTTTCAACATCCTTTAGCACTTCACTCTTTAACGACTTTAAATCTCTACGTTTAAGTTTAGAAAGGGCTCCATTTATCTGTCTAATCTCACTGGGAGTCAAAAACCTACATCCCATCATACTAGCCCGTTCATTAACCCTGTTAGCTAAATGATCACTAACTCTATATGCCAAATCCTCTATTGCTTCATTCTGATTTTCTTCGTTTTTTCCCTCAAGCCTCCTAAGAATATTAGGTATAGTAGTTTTAACTCTATCCTCCAAAGCATCTATCGCTTTATTTCGTATACCCAAATCTCCATTTTGAAGATTTAAGATTATTGTTTGCAACATAGTATCCTTACTAAAATCCATTCCATGTTCCCTGCTAAGAGCATCCGAAAGATTGCTTACTTCTTCTCTTTCCAAGGCCATCCGTTTAATATTCATAATAATCTGATTTACGCTTTTAGCATTAGGATCATCTTGTGATTTCGACGGCTGTAACTCTTTAACTCTATCTAGCAAGGCTTTGGTTTTTGAAAACGGATTCCAAGCCCCCAGTCCCTTCTTATTTAACATACGCTCTTCAAGAAAACTTTTAATTTTATTAATATCTTCATCATTAGGCGAATTGTCAAGTATAGATTCCAACTTCATTTTTGCTTCTTTTCTTGCTTTCTTATTACGAGGACCTTCCTCTTTCAATTGTCTAATAAGAAAATCAACCTTTTGTAAGGCTTCGCCTTGCGATTTTTGTGGAAATTTAGGTTTACCTATACTACTTTTACCTAACGAATTTTTTCCTGCTAACCCAATTGCCTCCGCCAACTTAAGATAAGGAGAACTATTATAAAATAATTCATCCCAATGCCTACCCTCATCACATTTAAAATTTTCTTTCCAATACTCTTTAAGTATAGCTTTACCATTATCACTTGATATCTCTTTAAGGGATACTATTAGTTCACCCTTATCTTTTTCTGACATATTTTTGTTCGTTTCTAGCAATCCCAATAATTCCTTAGCACCCGATTTTTTAATATCTTCCTTCACCTCATTTTCCATTAGAAGGCGTTTAGCCTCCTTGAGATTACCGCTGTTTATATTATCGTGCAATTGCTCGATCTTTGTCTTTAGAAGGCGTCTGGCCTCCTCTAAATCACCGCTTGCTATCTTCTTTTGTGATTCATCCCTGCTTTCTACGTTAACTTCTCTTACATGCTTATCTGCCAGCTTCTGTGCAATCTCTGGGTTAACCGTCATTTCTCGAACTTTAGTCTTATTTAGACTTGGTCCTTTTTCTCTTTGTCTAAAACGTTCCCTCACAATCTGACGAACGTTATTTTGTCTGTATGCTCTAGCTTCTTCATCCGCTCTCTCCTCTTCAGTCTCTTTTTCATCTTCAGGAAATAGCTCATCATCATAATCATCACCGTTCATTTATTTCACCATATATTTCATTACCAATTTTGTTTATAGACTATAAATATAAAAAAATCATAAATAAATATATATTTTTACAAATTTATAAATCCAGGAGTAGAAGATAGCGGTATTGTCTTTGATAAGTATCTATCTAACCTCTAGGTCGGACAATTTTCTATACGATTACGGATGGTCATTCTCATTTGATAGTTCTTTAGCGCCTACTGACTTTAGGAATACATACATTTACACTAGCTTCTTATGTCATGTGGTAGAATTCTCTAGCTCCAAGACCCACTCTCTAGGCTTTAGATAGGGACTTAACTTCTTGTCCATATCTTCTAGATCACATGGCAAGTGATATAACCAACCGGTACTTGGCGGCATGGATGCAAGAATCGATGCTATACGTCCTTGTGATTGTAATCCAAACTTTGTACCACGATCATAAAGTAAATTGAATTCAGCGTAGCGTGTGCGCCGATGACGCATAAATGCTTCTTGTGCTTTTGTAGACGTTATATGCATCCGCTTTTTGAAAATCCGACTATAACTATTCGCATAACCTGTTGCTACATTTTTTGTCATGGCTAAGCCCGTCTCAAAATCCATATCATTGACCTGATCATAAAATATACCACCTACTCCCCTAGTCTCTTGACGGTGCGGTAAATAAAAATATCGATCACATTGTCTCTTATAATCCTGATAGCGCCCGTCACCATACTGGTCTAATATTTGTTTGGCATCGTAATGCCAAGCCACGATATCTTCCTCATAAATGATATACGGCGTTAAATCGTACCCACCCCCGAACCACCATTGTATAACATCATTGCCTTTGTATAGTAAAAACAATCTAACGTTCATATGACTCGTTGGCACATGCGGATTTCTTGGGTGACTAATGGTTGATACGCCCATCACTCGGTACGCATCATATTGCCCAAATCGTGCATGGCTTACCGATGAGGATGGTAGTGTTTCTCCTTCAATATACGAAATGCTTACGGATGATTTTTCAATATGGTGACCGTTTTCTAAAATACAAGTCGTGCCTCCACCGCCTGCAGGGTGCTGCCACTTATCACGCGTGTAAGATGTTGCGCCCTCAAGGCTTGAAAATGTATCCAGAACTGTCTGGTGCAGTTTTTCAAAAACAGATAAGGCCTGCTGTGATATTAATGCCTTTTGAGTCATTATTTTTCAGAGCTGTTGTCAACACCTTCAATAATGCCGTATTTCATAGCCAGTCTTGTGAGCTCGACATCATTTTTAATTTGTAGCTTCTCAAAAATTCTATAGCGATAACTGTTTACCGTTTTCGGGCTAAGAAACAAAACATCTGAGATCTCTTGGACCTTATGTCCGCTTGTGATCATCATTGTAACTTGCAACTCACGCTCAGATAGTAGTTCAAACGGAGGGCTGCCTTGATCAGAAAGGTGTTTTAGTGCAATTTTACTTGCGATTTCTGGACTGATATAGCGCTTGTTCTGTAGTACATTTTTGATTGCAACCTCTATTTCATCACGACTGGTGTTTTTAGTTAGGTACCCATGCGCACCTGCTTGAAGTAGTTTGGTCGGGAACAGATCGTCGTTACAAACCGTCAGTGCGATAATTTTAGTGTTTGGGCAGGAACGAATAATATTAATGGTTGCTTGCAACCCACCAATACCTGGCATGCGTACGTCCATAAGAACCACTGCCGGCTGGTATTTCTGTGCTAGCTCGATGGCCCGCTCTCCAGATGCTGCTTCACCAACGACTTTGATATTTTCTACACTTTGCAGAAGGCTGATAATCCCAGTTCTCACAAGCTCGTGATCGTCGACTACGACCACAGTAATTTTCGATGCATTTAAAACCATACAATACCCTCTATAAATCGGAGAGACAGGGATTCGAACCCTGGGAGGGGGATGCCCTCAACGGTTTTCAAGACCGCCGCTTTCGACCGCTCAGCCACCTCTCCTTTGACAGAACAATAACAGTTTGTAAGATATATCTCAATACAAGTTTAACTTTATTCTGCGACACTGTCAACAAAGCCCTGTTTCATAATGTTTATTTTTTTAGATCACAGATACTATCTTTCTTCTATTGGTTGAGTCAGGGATCTTTCAACACCAAACTTGTATTTCGTGTTTGATGCGATTATGATGGAAGTAATATTTATGTTTCAGAACCCATGATTGATATACGCTACAGTAAAGTAAACCATACATTTATTGCTTTAGACCAAAACGACATTGCAGATTTCGAAGATCAGTATCTCGCGCGGTACCGCAAAGCTCCTAAGTTTTTTCTTGATACCAATGTTGTGGTTGATTTTGCAAAACTGACAACGGCGGTTTCTAAAAAAGATTTAGCGAATATTGCAAAAGTTATTTCAAGCTCTGGAGCGTCCTTAGTGGGTGCGATCAATGCGCGTGCTGATCAAAAAAAAGTATTGCATGAACTAGGTGTCCCACACATTAATCAACGCTCTAGTGAAACAAAAAAAACCGATACGTCGAAGCCAACTAATCATATCATGTCACATGGCATCGTACGATCAGGCATGCAGGTGTATGCGAAATCCAAATCGCTGCTCATATCTGGGAATGTTAGTAGAGGGTCTGAAGTTATCGCTGATGGCCATATCATCGTTTTAGGCACGCTAAGTGGTAAGGCGTTAGCTGGGGCTTTAGGGGACAAATCTGCCTGCGTTTTTGCCTACAACCTTAGACCCGAATTGCTATCGATTGCTGGCGTGTACACTATTAACGATGAGATTCCAGAATCTCACCTTGGCGGCAATGCATGTGTATATCTTGAGGAGCAGACCATTCGCTACCGACAATCTACATCTGCTGAACTTTTCAGCAGCTAAACCCCTACTACACTGTTAGGCCTACAGCTGTTGTAAATAGATACCGAGACTCGTTTATATTTAGAACCAATTATGTTACTTATTGCCAAATTTAAGCTACTGGTTGTTTGCAATTATCTGAAAAAATTATTATGATTAATCGAGTGTCATTCAGAAAGGAAAATTATGTCAAAAGTTGTTGTTGTATCATCAGGAAAAGGTGGTGTTGGTAAAACAACTACAAGTGCTGCTATAAGCACAGGTCTTGCTATGCGTGGCATGAAAACGGTTGTGATCGATTTCGACGTAGGTCTCCGAAATCTCGACCTCATAATGGGCTGTGAAAGAAGGGTCGTTTATGATCTGGTTAACGTCATACAAGACAATGTGAGAATCAGCCAAGCACTGATAAAGGATAAACAGCTTCCCAACCTTTATATTTTACCTGCGTCGCAGACGCGTGATAAAGATGCATTAGATATCGACGGTGTCAAAGAGGTCATTAGCTCATTACGAGAGATGTTTGACTTTATTATCTGTGATTCTCCAGCTGGAATCGAAAAAGGTGCTGAGGCGGCCATGAAATTTGCAGACGAGGCAATTATCGTCACCAATCCTGAAATCTCATCAGTTTCTGACTCCGATAGAATAATAGGTTTATTGTCTTCAAAAACGGATCGTGCAATTTCCCCAGGACAAGATCCCGTCAGACCACACCTCTTAATTACTCGCTACAACCCATCGAGAGTCGAGTTGGGTGACATGTTAAGTGTAGACGACATCATCGATATCCTACATATACCCCTACTGGGTGTTATACCTGAATCACAAGCCGTGCTGAAAGCTTCCAACATGGGTGTGCCTGTTGTTCATCAAAAGACCAGCGATGCCGGCCAAGCCTACACAGATGCTGTTGCCAAATTGCTGGGGGAGAAAATCTCGCCCTTACGATTTGCAACCAAACAACGCCGGGGTATTTTGCAGAAATTACTATCAGGGATAACAGGGGGGTAATCTTAGAATGTTTGAATTGAAAAACCTTTTTGGCTTCAACAAGAGTACTGCTAACACTGCCAAGAAACGCTTGAGACTGGTTCTTGAGACCAGTGGAGATAAGCGCTCTAAATTTGTTGATCAAATACGAAACGAAATACTAACCGTTATTGCAAAATACGCCAACGTATCTGCAGAGGACATTGCGGTAAGTGTTGACCAACAATCCGAGGGGAAATCACTTCTTGAACTGAGTGTTAACTTCAATGATGAGAAGGTTTCTCCAGAAGAAATTTAGTATTGTGTATGGCTATGTTATTTCATGACAGCCAATTTGAATCTGTATTAGTTCATCAAAACCCCGAGCTAGATTACACTGGGATCATCGCACTTCATGATACGCGCCTGGGACCTGCGATAGGTGGTTGTCGGTGGATGCACTACGCTGATAATGAAAAAGCCATTGAAGATGCTAAGTGTTTAGCACTGGCTATGTCACGAAAAGCACGCTTACACGATCTTCCGTTTGGTGGTGGCAAGGCGGTGATTAATGCAAAGCGCGATGCCCCAAATCGTGAAGCTATTCTAGAGGACTTCTCATTACAATTAAGCAGCCTACAAGGCCAATATGTTACTGCCGTTGATATTGGCACGACCGCAAAGGATATGGATATTATCGCTCAGCACACTGAGCATGTGCTATGCACCTCTTCTAACCCACATGCATCCTATTATACCGCGCTTGGGGTTATTTCTGCACTACAGGTAGCCGCTGAGCATTATTTACAATCTAATCTTTCTAGTAGACTGGTTGCCATTCAAGGTATGGGGTCTGTTGGTTCGCACTGTATGGAATTACTCAAACCTTTGGTTGCATCGATCTATTTTGCCGATAGCAATCCAGATAAGCTCCAAGGCTTAGATAAGACTACGATGGTTGACCCTGATCGTATTTATACCACCCCTGCGGATCTATTTATACCTTGCGCATCGGGAGGGGTGATTACGCCAAAAACTTGTAAACAGCTTAGTGGTAAGATTATCTGTGGGGCGGCTAACAACCCCCTTGCGCATGGTATAACACCCTCCATGCTTAGCGAAGCTAACATACACTATTTCCCCGATGTCTTGGTTAATGCTGGCGGGTTGATTTACGCTTCATCCTGCTATTTAGGACTAGACAAAAAACAGATTGTGCAGAATGTTATGCGCATCAGAGAGCGGTGTGAAAAAGCCATTTATGAGGCCTCTCAACAGCAACAGTCTCTTGCTGACTATATCTATCAACACCACTTTAGCTTAGGGGCAACTCAATGTTAGACCATGATGTACATCGTTCTCTAGAGGATATTCATACACCCTCGGCAACTTACAGTAAGCTATACTACTGGTTGACTCTTACTAAGGAACTTGATCAGCGTGCAGTGCAGTTGCATGGTCAAGGCTTAATTAGTACATTCCCATCATCTGCTGGCCAAGAAGCGCTTTTTGTTGGTACTGGCTTTGCTATGGACTATGATGATATTTATATTCCTTATTATCGTGATCACGGTGCGATGGTCCAGCGTGATGTATCACTCGATGCCATTTTATCCTACTGGGGTGGCCTGCAGCTTCCAGCTGAGTGTGGGTATGGTCATGATTACCCATTTTGTGTGCCGATTGCATCTCAAACTACGCATGCTGTAGGCGCTGCTTTTACATTACACTACCGTAAGGATGCTGCTATCGTTGTTTGTAGCCTTGGTGACGGTGCAACCAGCAAAGGCGACTTTTACGAGGCATTGAATTATTGTTGCCTACATGGGCTGCCTGTGCTGTTTAATATCAATGTTAATAAATGGGCTATCTCTACCCCGATTGCTCAGCAAACGTGTAATTTATATGATAAACTTAGTGGATTTGACTGCGATATCGTGCAACTTGAATC
>CAXGBK010000001.1:0-2103 GCA_964008345.1 uncultured Coxiella sp. | reverse complement strand
TGAACCTCTTCGATAAAATGATATCGGCTTTATTGGTATTAGTCTAGCGTGCAATCCAAACAACACCAGGATTTTTTCTACAACTCTGAGCGCATGACTTTTCAGGTTTGCTACGACACGCCTAGTTTTAAACAGAGCATAGAGAAAGCCTGTATATAAAACTTTAATGATTTCTTTGACTCTGCGCATGACACACCTCTCTTTCTCATGGTTAGTACTTTCTTTGCTTGTGTCGTTATAGGTATATTTAATACTCCTCATTAAATCACAAGTCAAAAGATTACAGTATAGAGCTCTTATATCTTACTAAAACTGTAAAATCATCTTAACCTCTGTTTAATAATATGTCAATTCATATATTTTCTAGGCCGGCAACTAAGCATACATGCCTTCGATCCATTAAGGAATGTCATCAGCATCGTTGGGTAATACTTGGGCATTATTGGGGACAGTACGATATTTGGCAAACCCTCATATATTACTGCTAATCGGCTGTAACGCCTTCTTGTTTATCTTACATTGCACGTAACCCATTTGTTTTTCCATATCAAGACAGCCCTACTCTTCACTACAAAAATGAAATGCTCAACCACACCGCTTTCTATCATCAGACTGTGATAGATGGACTAAAAAAATTGTATAAGGTCGGTAAAAAAATCATCCAGTCTGTCGCGAAAGGGCAGATACTTGGATCTAACCCAGTTAAAAACGATAAAAATATCGATGTATTGTGTAGAGGATTAGATGTAATCAAGTTATCAGGCCGAGCTGTAGGAGATTCATAGCAGAAAAAGTTTTGAACGGCTATCTCTTTAATGAGCTGTTTGAACTTACTAAGGTAAAACAAGTAGTCTGATCCAATAAACGCCTACCTGAATGTATATCTTCGTCTCCACTTGGACTAAACCCATTTGAGCCTCTACATGAAGCCACACTAAAAAAACCAGGTGCGCTCGTAGTTGTGTTACTTAGATGATCAACCTGTCTGAAGCCGTCTTCTTTTTTCAGTCTTTTGCTTGCCGTTCTTTTGGTCGGTGGTTTTTTTCTGGTTGTTTTCCCTAATATAAACTGTGCGGTTTGCAGTACGCTCTCCTCGTCTATTTTCCTAAGATCAGCTAATATGCACTCTGGTGTTAGCGTTGTTAAATTTACTCGATGGCTATCACCATAAACCAATTTTGTCAAAGTCTTGAGACTTTCTTGCTCGCTATCGTCCAGCTTGGATTTTTCAATTATTTTTTGTACCCTGGACAAAAACTTATCCTTAATGCTTGTTAAATTTGTTTGTATATTTGTGATAAACTTGGTAGCATTTGTAAGCTGTTCTAGCGAATATTCTTCTCTCCAAAACGACTCTAGTGTTTGAGCTACAGTATTTTTGCAGCCAGACAACGTGCTCATAAGCAATACTTTTCTACAATCATTGACACTGGTAATCAACAGTGATTTTGTTAATATTCTTTCATCTTCTGGCATATCTAAATACAATTTCATTTTATTTTGCAGCTTGTAGAGCATATATATTTTCTTGCACGCTTCGTAGGGCAATCGACTTAACTGGCCATTTAAACATTGAAGATCGATAGTAATAGTGTCCCTTTCTGCACTTGTATTCTCTATCCCTGCTAAAATACAAGGAAGCACGTATAGGTCTGTTTCATGGACAGCATCATACTTCAGTAGTTTAATGATGTTTTCGATACACTGTCTTTTTGCTTCTTCCTGCTCTTTCCATTTTGCACGCCAATTTTCCCAGCAATCAAATACAGGGCTGTCAGCTTCAAGTAAAAATCTTAGTGAGGATCTCTGCTCTAAAAGCTGTTCTAAAGCTAAGTCCCTGCCAGGCCCTAGCATCTCTTTTGCATGGGGATACGTGCTGGCGTAATTTTTGGCAATATCTTCTAGCTTCTGTTTTCTCCTGCAAGCTCTTGCTGTGTTTGCATACATAATTTTCAAAATATCAGTAGGTAATCGCAGTAAAAATTGCTCTCTTTGTGCGTGATCAAGATTGAACGGTGCGTATTGGGTTTTAAATTTAACTTGTACACGTGTAGCCGCTGCATGAATTCTTTTCATATTTTTCTTATGCTTTGTATGGGTTAC